>NZ_RZRX01000619.1:0-682 GCF_003997405.1 Mesorhizobium sp. M2A.F.Ca.ET.042.01.1.1 | reverse complement strand
ACCAAGAGGTCTTCCACGACCTGGCTTGCCCGTTCGATCTCAGGCGTCTTCGGCGCGGATTTGAATTTCTCGAGGAGTTGCCCGTGATTGGCGGCAAGCAGATAGGATGTTGCGGCGGCTGGGTTCGCGATGTCGGCCGAGAAATCGGCGATAAGCGACGCACTTTCGTCGTCGCGCAGTTCGCTCAAATCTTTGACGACGACAAGTGAGCGGCCGTCGCCAAGAGCCAGACGCTGAACCTTGTCGCCCTGATTCCAGAGGTTCGCATCGCCGCCGAGCTCGATCCAGACCTCTCGGCAATGGTATGTTTTTCCATCACCCGCTGTACCCGTTATGATGTAGGACCCTGGAGAGGCGCCGCGAAAATTTTCAACGAGCTCGTCGCGAAGTGGCGCGGGGAGTGTAATCGGCCGAATTTTGTGACGACGCAGCGCACGCTGAATTGTCTCGTCATACATATTGTCGTTGGTGGGGATCGGTCCATAGTTTCTGATAAACCTGATCCACGCATGTATTGATGGCGTTTCTGACACGCGCCGCCCCCCAAGATTCGGCAAAGTTGTAAACGAAGTAATGATTCGCTCGCCTAATTTAGCAGCAGTCGCTGCCGGCCATCCACGAATTTTGCCTTATTTTTCAACTTTGTCCCCATACCCGACGTGTTCGAAAGCCAAAACGACCC
>NZ_RZRX01000618.1:0-687 GCF_003997405.1 Mesorhizobium sp. M2A.F.Ca.ET.042.01.1.1 | reverse complement strand
CCTGGCACCAGTCTCCGCCGGCGCTGCCTTCACCGGCTCCGGGCGAGCCTCGGCGCGCGCAAGCAATGGATCGGTCGCTGCAAGCTGGGCCTGGACTTCCGCCAGCGTCGCCGGCTTGCGGGGACCGGCATCCGCATGCAGCTCGGAACGAAAGGTGTCGATCTCGACAACGGGTACGGCCGCGGAGGGAATATTGACGACGGCCGGCTCCAGGTCCTGGCGCAGCTCACCGGCCTCGGCCGGCTGCTTGCGACCGGTATCGCTGTCCTCGATGATCCTTCGGATGGAAGCCAGTATCTCTTCCATGGAAGGTTCGCGCTGCGCGCTGCTTGCCGTCGCCATCGTCACATCCGCCGCCCTTGTGACCCATTACGCAATTCCGTTCCTGCCCGAACCGGAATTCGAATCAGTGGAGACAGCGTAACCGACCGATCGCCATCCGAGAATCCCCAATCTGGGGACTCTTTGGATTTCAACAGATTAGGGGATTTCAACAGAAAGCATGTCTCTCGAAAGTGGGAACCGGTTTCGGGATAAAGACATGCATAAAATCAAGAACCTAGAGCGGGATGAAAATGTTTGGAGTCGTTGAGGATTCCCAAATCAGCGATTTTCTGATTCACCGTTCCTGCTGGGAAGGAGGCCAGCATGAATGGCATTGTCGACGGATCTACGTGAGCGCGTGGT
>NZ_RZRX01000617.1:0-703 GCF_003997405.1 Mesorhizobium sp. M2A.F.Ca.ET.042.01.1.1 | reverse complement strand
GCCGGGCTGGCTGCGCCGCGCCGTTCCGGATGCGCAAAGCCTTGCCGGGAAAGGGCTTGGGCCAAATGCCCTTGAGGACGTCGCGATCGCCGCGGGCGCCGCGATCGGCGCGCTCGACGCCGTGGTCCGCCGGCGGGAGCGATGGGCCGGCGCATGGCGGCAGCGGCTGGCGCTCGCGGCTACGGCGATGACGACGAGGCAGGCCGGACGCATCGAGGACGAGGCTGCGCTACGCGACGCCGTTCTGCTCACGCGTCCCGGCGACGATGTCGGCCCGGCCGGCCACATGCTGTTGGCCTGGCGCCGGCTGGGGGCGCGGCCCGCGGAAGAGTTGCTGACGGAGGCGAGCGTCGCCGGCGTGCTTGAGGCCCTCGGTCTCGCCGGGGATGACGAGACGGCGAACGGTCTGGCCGACGAGCTTCGGCATCTTGCGGCGACCGACGGCACCATCGGAACGATGATCGGCGCCTTTGCGGCCGTCGAGACCCGCGGCCTTCCGCGCATCCTCGGATGCTGGTTCGCCGACGCCATGCTCGCGCAGAGGCTGGGCTGGACGCACGCGGTGCCGCTGCTCGGCGGCGAAGCGCTCGGCAACGGTTCCGGGCGGCCGCGGCGCGCAGCGACCGTCCTTGCGTCGAAGAGCAACGCGGCGGATCCCGAGTATGCGAAGACTCTGCTCGCCGCGCAGGCGCGTGCGGCAGTG
>NZ_RZRX01000616.1:0-721 GCF_003997405.1 Mesorhizobium sp. M2A.F.Ca.ET.042.01.1.1 | reverse complement strand
TCATGACGATGAATACCGCGAGCGTGCCGAGCGAAGCGCGGTTGTCGAGCACGAAGCCGCGCAGCCAGTTGTCGGAGGGATGGCTCCATTCCTTGGCCGACTTTTTGGCCATCTGGCCGCCTGCCCTTCCCAGAGGAGATTGCAGATCGGGTTCCATCGCCTTGCTCATTGCGCTCTCTGCTCCGCTTCGCCGGCCTCGTGCAGTCCCGGCAGGCCGCCGGGATGCGCTACGTCTTCCATGAAGTTGATCAGGTCGTCGGCCGACTTCACCTCGCTGCGATCGGCCGTCAGCGCCACCTTGCCGCGGTCGAGCACGACGAAACGGTCGGCGATGTCGAAGACGTGGTGGATGTTGTGGCCGATGAACAGGATCGAGCGGCCGCTCGCCCGCACCTGGCGCACGAAATGGAACACTTTTGCCGTCTCGGTCAGCGACAGCGCCGTCGTCGGCTCGTCGAGGATGATCAGCTCCGCCTGCTTGTAGATGGCGCGCGCGATCGCAACGCCCTGCCGCTCGCCGCCCGAAAGCTGGCCGACGATCGACTGCGGCGTGAACACTTTCGAGGTGAAGCCGATCTCGCGCATCAGCCGGCTCGCCTCCGCGACCTCCTTGTTGACCTTCAGCCATCCCATGAAGCCGGTGAGCTCGCGGCCCATGAAGATGTTGCGCACGATGGTCTGCTGCACGGCCAGAGCCCGGTCCTGGAACACGGTCTCGATG
>NZ_RZRX01000615.1:0-732 GCF_003997405.1 Mesorhizobium sp. M2A.F.Ca.ET.042.01.1.1 | reverse complement strand
GGCGATCGAGCTGAGGGTAAAGGCGGGTGTCACCGCCGGCATCATGGTGGGCATGTGCGGCGAGGCCGCCGGCCGTCCGGACTTGATCCCGGCCTTCATCGGGATGGGCCTGACCGAGCTCAGCATGAGCCCGGCCTCGATCCAGCGCGCCAAGAAGACCATCGCGGCGATGGCGCTCGAACGATAGCGGATTCCTCGCTGCGGTTACGTCAGATGCGCGAGCAGAGTGGCGAGAACCGGGGTCAGTTCCTGGACGGCATTGGCCTGGGCGCAAGCCTGCCGGATGCGATCCTCCCGCACTTCGGCCGCCAGCACCGCGATCTCGAGAATGTCGGGCTCCGGCGTGCCGCCGTCCGCCTTGGTCGCCAGTCCGCAGGCAAGCACGACGGGCGCCAGACATCTTATGTCGAGCGACCGGTCGGCCGTGGCCGCCTCGCCAGGCTGAACCGGACGGTGGTTGAGGCATTCGACGAGGAGAGCCGCGCAGGCCGCAGCGACCTGGTCGGTGGAGGCCGCATCCGCCGTCGCCCCGGCCAGAAGATCGGCATGGCGCTTGCGCATCGCGGCGTGCACGGCGGAAAAACTCGCCTCGTGCACGCGGGGATTGTCGACGCCGTAACCGGCCAGAACCGCGCGGGTCAGATAATACATGTCGCGCCTGAATTGACGTTCGCCGCCGATCTGCCGGTCTTCATCGCCGTCCGGGAAATAAGAGCGCAGGCTTTTCACGGT
>NZ_RZRX01000614.1:0-739 GCF_003997405.1 Mesorhizobium sp. M2A.F.Ca.ET.042.01.1.1 | reverse complement strand
CTACCCGAAGAACCGCAGCCCGATCCTGCCGCGCTTCACCGGCGCCGACGCAGCCGACAAGGACGCCGCCGAGAAGGCTGAAGCCGCAGAGCTTGCCCGCCAGGCGCGCGAAGGACTGGAGGCGCGGCTTGCCGCGCACGGGCCGACGCCGGGCTACACGGTCGAGCAATATCGCGAGCGGCTCGAATTCGAGCTCGGCATCATCGAGAAGATGAAGTTTCCGGGCTATTTCCTGATCGTCGCCGACTTCATCAAATGGGCCAAGTCGCAAGGGATTCCGGTCGGGCCGGGCCGCGGTTCGGGCGCCGGCTCGCTGGTCGCTTATTCGACAACCATCACCGACATCGACCCGCTGCGCTTCTCGCTGCTGTTCGAGCGCTTCCTCAATCCCGACCGCGTCTCAATGCCGGACTTCGACATCGATTTCTGCCAGGACCGGCGCGAGGAGGTCATCCGCTACGTCCAGCAGAAATACGGCCGCGACCAGGTTGGCCAGATCATCACCTTCGGAACGTTGCAGGCGCGCGCCGTGCTGCGCGACGTCGGCCGCGTGCTGCAGATGCCATACGGCCAGGTCGACAAGCTTTCCAAGATGGTGCCGCAGAACCCGGCCAATCCGGTCAAGCTGGCGGACGCCATCGCCAACGAGCCGCGCTTCGCCGAGGAGGCGGAAAAGGAGCCGATCGTACAGACGCTGCTCGACACGGCGCAGAAGCTCGAAGGCCTTTATCGCCATGCC
>NZ_RZRX01000613.1:0-748 GCF_003997405.1 Mesorhizobium sp. M2A.F.Ca.ET.042.01.1.1 | reverse complement strand
GCCGTCGCTCGCAATGGCCGCAGCGGGCGATGCCCTCCAGCAGCGCGCCGCCCTCACGAACCGCACCGGCGGACCGTTCTGCGCCCTCGGAATGCGGGCGAGGCTGGGTATTGTTCGCCATGCGCTGCTGGTTGGTCTCGAAGGTCGGCCAGTCGATATAGCCCTGGTGGTGGTCCTTGATCAGCACTTGCCATTCGTCCATCGACAGCTTGCGCATCCGCTTGCGCCGCGCGCCGGTTTCGTCGAGCACCGTCTCGCAGCGATTCTTGCCATAGACATAGGCGCCCGCATAGACCGGACTGGCAAGCACGGAATGAACGGCGTGGTAGCTGGCTTCGCTCCAGCGCAGTTCGTGATGCCCCCCAAACGACAGCGGGCACTTCATGGCGTGTGCCCGCAGCCACAGCCAGACGCGGCGGGCCGAGCCCAGTTCGGCGAAACGGGCGAAGATCGTACGGATGACATGGACGACCGCTTCGTCGGGGTGGAACAGGATCTCGCCGTCCGCCTCGCCCCAGACGAAGCCGACCGGCAGGCCACGGCGCAATTCGCCGCGCGCCGCCTTGTTCTTGATGCCGCCATTGAGGCGGGCGCGTAGGACATGCAGCTCGGCCTCGCTCATGGCACCTTTCAACCCCAACAAAAGCCGGTCGCGCATGACGCTGCCGGAACCCGACAGGCCGAGATCCTCGTCGATGACCACGATGCGCTCGGCCGGCCATCCGAGATCGCGCGCCCTACCAGACAG
>NZ_RZRX01000612.1:0-751 GCF_003997405.1 Mesorhizobium sp. M2A.F.Ca.ET.042.01.1.1 | reverse complement strand
GGCCAGCCGGTCGATCCGGGTGACGACGAGCGTCTCGCCGGCATGAATGAAGTCGAGAATTGTGTTGAGCTGTGGACGGCCTTCCAGGGTAGAACCGCTTTTCTGCTCTTCGCGGATGACCAATATACAAGCTTTTCCGGTTGCGACGTGTTCATGGCAGGTGTTCAGGCCGGGTATACCCAAATTAGCCGGCACTGTCCGCCTTCTTCGAGGTTTCAATTTCTTGGTCGCTTCCACCAGCCACTCGACGGCGCCGGGCGTGGACTGCCAGACCTTGCCGCTTGCCTCGACATAGTCAGCGGCCTCGTCCTCGCCGCCCATGGTGATGTACCCGTCCATAGCACCAGAGGCTGCTTGCCCGATAGAACGCCAGGCACATGGCTGTTGGCCAGCCAGGCTTCCTCGGCCAGTTTGCCGGCATCCGGGCCGTTTTCCCGGAAGGCGAGAAGCGCCTGAGTGTAAAAGCCACGCGGCGGCGCCATCGTCTTCGTATTGCCTGATGAGCTTTTTCAAGGCCTTGATGTCGTCGCGGGCCAGCAGATGCCCAGCCAGAACGTAGCGGATGCCCTGATTGTCGTTGGGATTGAGCTTGAGCATGGCCTGATAATGGCCGATCGCCTCCTGATGACGACCAAGCCGCCAGAGCGCGGCGGCAAGACCTGCCCGCGCGCGCATGTAGGGACGAGTTTCGAGAAAGCCCCAGAAGTGACCGGCATATTCCTCGAACCCCTCCGAACCGAGGGCCATCTCC
>NZ_RZRX01000611.1:0-790 GCF_003997405.1 Mesorhizobium sp. M2A.F.Ca.ET.042.01.1.1 | reverse complement strand
CTTTTACATCTTTCGGAAGTTCACTAAATTTTTTGCCAAAGAATTCCCCCGAGTAGGGTTCATCTAAAGCGAATTCGTCTCTTAAAAACGCTAATATTGCTGAGATTCGTTGCTGGCCGTCAATTACCTGCCTGTGCGTGTGCTCGTTTCGAACCTCGTTCCAAAGAAACATCTTCGGCATTGGAACCTGCCTCAGAATGGTGTCGATAAGCATAATGCGCGCGGCCGGATTCCAAACTTCCTTCCGCTGAAAGGAAGGCCGCAATTCAAGGCGCCCAAGAGAGTTCCAATCCCTTAGGTCCGAGATTGGATGCGGACTTGAGTTCCACGTTCCCACCCTCTGTCTCCTTCATTTAATCGGTTAATCGGCTCGTCGCGCTATCTGAGTTTGATATTGCACCGACTGCCGCTTCTATATCCTCATCGGACAGGAACGGCGCCTGAGCATATATGATTGCTGGCTCGCCGCTTAGCCTTGCCGCAAGGTGACCGAGGCCCAAAAGCTGTTCCGCTCCCTTTACGCCGAGAGCGATCTCGGATGTTCCAACACTCGCAACCTTCAGGATCAATCTGTTACCAAGGTTGTCGCGTAGCTGCATTGGCATGACATTCGCATCGGGTCGTTGCGCCGCGAAGATCAGATACATGCCGGCGGCGCGTGCCTTCACGCCCAAGCGCGAAACGTTGGATGTCACGGCGGACTTGTAATCTTCCGTCAGCATCCATTCCGCAAACTCGTCATGGACCAGGAAGACATATGGCAGCCGCTCGGAACGCTCGACCTTAGAAT
>NZ_RZRX01000610.1:0-802 GCF_003997405.1 Mesorhizobium sp. M2A.F.Ca.ET.042.01.1.1 | reverse complement strand
GTCCCATTCTGGATTGGGAACCTGGCCTTCGATGGCTTCGAAATAGACCTGCATCAGCGAGGCGATGGCGAAGGGCTCGATGAAGGCCGCCTTGAAGGCCCAGGCAAAGACGATGGCCAGCACGAAGGCCCAGCCGGCCAATTGTCCGGGCATGACCCACAGGATCGCGGCGGCGGGCGCCAGCATCAACAGGAAGATGACGAAGGACACGCCCCACATGATCACCGCCAGCCACACGGCGTTCTTGACCATGTGCTTGCCATTCTGGGCGTAGAGCACGACGCCTTGCCGCGCCGTCTCGAAGGGCGAGTTCGAATTGATGCGGATGTTGTAGCCGAGGATGATTTCGTCGACATAGGTTAGCGACAGGCGGATCACCGTGTTGATGAAGCTGACGAGGCCGCTCAGGCCGGGAATAGGCAGGAAGGCGGCGATGCCGCCGATCAGGCCGGTGATGGCGCGGATGGCACCCTTGACCAGCTGGTCGACGACGAAAAGGATGTTGGCTTCGGCAAAGCGCTGGCTGACCACTTCCTTGGCATAGGCGATCTGGCCCTGGCCGTCGGGCACTTCATGGCCGTCGATCAGATGCACAATGACGGCGATATGACCGGCTTTCAGCACATAAAGGATATATTCGCGGATCCAGTAGACTGCGATCGACACGATTCCGAAGCCGACCACGCCGCCCCAGAGAGCGAAGGACATCGGGCCATCCGGATCGGTCGAGATGTGGCCGACGCCGTAGCCGACGCTGGCGCCCGTGCCGGTCGCCATGATGTAAGCGACCGTGATGCCGAAA
>NZ_RZRX01000060.1:0-26991 GCF_003997405.1 Mesorhizobium sp. M2A.F.Ca.ET.042.01.1.1 | reverse complement strand
ATATAGAAGTGCCTGTAATAGGACGAGCCTTCCGCCTCCCGATGGCGCGTCGTCGCTTCCCAGGAGCGCGGCAGATCATAGAGGCTGTACCACTGAACGCGCGGCGCAAGTCCGAGCAAAAGCTCCGCTGTCCGGCGCAAGCCCCAGACTTGTACCTCCTCGGCGCCGAAGGTCGACACACCGACCTCGCTGACCCACACCGGAATGTCGGCGACCGTCGCGATCTCTCCGAGCTTGTGGGGCCACTCGTGGATTTGCCAGAGGTTCCAGTCGAGCGGAAAGCCATGCACGGCGACCGCGTCGACATGGTCGAGCACGCCGAACTCCTTCATGCGCGTCATGAACCCGGCATCGATCGGCGAAATGCCGCCCAGCACCTTTGTGATGGCAGGATTTTCCCGGCCGATCGCGTCGGCCGCCAGGGTCGCCATTGTGGCAAAACGGCTCCAGTCGGGGTCGAGCTCCGGGTCCCAGTGCGATTTGTTGTTGGGCTCGTTCCAGATCATGGCGGCTTCAATCATGGGTCTCTCCTTTCGAAGGATAGACGGCGGCGCTGCCGGCCGGTTCGCCGGACGTGCGGCAGAAATAGACCTCGTCTTCCGGGTGGAGCAGGATCTCGAAACCGGCGCTGCGCAGCATCGCTTCGGTGCAGGCGCGGTTCGGAATCCACCAGTTGGTCGGGTCGTCCGCATAGCGATGCTCGATGAAGTGCAGCTTCGGAAACTCGGGCCGATCGAAGAGGTCGCGTGTCCAGAAATGGTAGTTCTGTTCGAGCGGCAGGACTTCGTTGCTGCCTCGCTGCATAGACTGGAAGATCATCAGGTCGCTCGCGACATGCGCGCGGATCAGGTCGAGCGCCAGCAACGGGTGGCGCAGGTGGTAAAGCACGCCCATGAACAGCACGATGTCGAAGCGCTCGCCGAGCGAGGCGACGTCGTAGACCGACAGTTCCCGGAACTCGATGTCGCAGTCGGCGATCTCGGCGGCGAAACGCGCCTGGGCGAGATAGGCTTGGTCGAAGTCTATCCCAAGCACGCGATCGGCGCCGCGTTTCTTCATTTCGATCGAGTAAAAGCCTGCGTTGCAGCCGATATCGAGCACCGACTTGCCCGAAAGATCGGTCGGAATGGCATCCGCGAATTTGCGCCATTTGATCAGCGGGTAGTTGCCGAGGAAATGATCTGGAGCGGTCTCGACGCCCGCGAGCTCCATATTGTGGAACCACGGCCCCAATGCGTCGATGCGGTGGCGTATTTCCGTGCTGGAATGCAACATGGCTAAGCTCCTTCGCCGGGAACGGTTGGCACTGCCGGATGATCCAACGATGCGAATGTCGGCAGGGTCCCGTCATCGATGGCGTCGTTGCTTTCGAGCAGCCTGAGCGCCGTGCGATAGCCGTTGAAAGTACCGACATCGACATAGGCCGTCCCCGCCTTGACGCCGTAAGCTTCGCCTCCGCCGGCGAGATAGGCGTTGACCAGCGTGCCGAAATACTCGTCGACGCCGTCGCGCTGGCGCCACAGGGCCGCCAGTTGATGGAAGACGCGGCCCGGCATTTTGAAGGCGCCCCAGACCCAGTTTGTCGCGGCGTCAGCTTGCTTGACCTGGATCTGCTCGACGCGCCCGTTCCCATCGAGGACGACGGCGTCGAACAGTTCCGGACGATCGACCGGAAACATCAGGAAGGACAGCCGGTCGTCGGCCAGACGGCAGAAGCCGTCTTCAGGGAACCAGATCGTGTCCGGCAGGCCGATCAGGACCGTTTCGTCCGGCGTCACGAGCGGCGCGGCGCGGAAGATCGCGTCGCAAAGGCCAACCGGAGACGGCTGCGCCACGAAGATCGCCGCGGCGTCGCCATAGCCGGCGGCGTAATATTCGAGGATGTCCGACTTGCCAGAACCGATGATGAAGCAGATGCGGTCGACGCCGTTGCGCACCATGCGCCGCACCAGATATTCGCTCACCGCGCAAGGACGTTCGGTCTGGCCGTCCAGGCGGCTGCCGACCGGCAGCAGCTCCTTGGAGAAACCCAGCGGCTGAATGCGGCTGCCGCGACCGGCGGCAGGCACGATGCCCAACATCAGACAGCTTCCTCCATTGTGCCCCTCGACATGGACGAAGAAGCGTCGTTCAGGATGCGGTCGAGTTCGGCGGCGCGATGCGCGGACGTATGCTCGTCGAGCACGCGCTCTCGGGCGCGGCGGCCGAGAGTCGCGATCTCGTTCTCCGACAGGTCAAGCGCGGCAACGACGTCGCCGGTGCTGTGCGCCAACAGAATCTCGCTGCCGGGCGTGAAGAAGCTGTCGAGGCCGGCCCAGTCGTCGGAGATGATCGCGGCGCCGCACGCCGCCGCCTCGAACAAACGGCCTGACGGGCACCAGCCCTGTCGCGCCATTGCCTCGCGGGTGACGTTCAGCGTCAGGCGCGAGGAGGAAAAGAAGGCCGGGTGGTCGGCGGGCGGCAGGTGCCTGACGAAATAGATGTTGCTGCCCCAGGGGAAGTCCTGCGGGTACTGCGCCCCGCCTATGACGAAACGGCGGTTCGGCAGTCGGGCCGCTGGAGCGACGAGCAGCCTTTCCACGGCCGCTTGCCGGTCCTCGGCATAAGTGCCGAGATAGGACAGGTCGCCGGCGAACTCCGACCTTGGCTGCGCCGGCCGGTGCCGGTTGGGGTCGACATGGCCGTAAAGCGGCAGGACATGACGCGCGCCAAGAATGCTCTTCAGTGTGTCGATCGCCGGCCCTCCGGTATAACTCAGGACCAGATCGAAATCGCGCAATCCCTTCGGCTCGAAATAGGCCGGGTAATCACCTCGTTCGATGCTCGAGAGCGTCACCGGCGTGTCGAGATCGTAAAACACCTTCAGGCCGCGGCAGCTGTCGTTCGCGATCCGCGAAGCCTCGACGGCATCGGGACAATAGGAGGTGACGATGACGACGTCGGCTTCCCGTATCGCAGTCTCGGCTTCTTGGCGGATGTTCTCCCAGTCTGCGTAGAGAACGATATTCCCGCCATTGAGCCGGTCGATGTCCCTGGCGCCGGCATAGTAGGGCGTATCGCGCTCGAAGAAGCTGATCGACCAGCCAAGCGGCGCCAGAGCGCCAATCAGCCCGCGCCAGAGCGTGGCGTGTCCGTTGCCCCATGACGATGTGACGGTGAGGCCGAAAATGACCATGCGCATCGGTTGCCGCTCCCGTCAGGCGATTTCATTCAAACGGACCAGCTTGGACCCCCAGTCGCCGTGGACGACCGTTGTAATGGAGGCCGGCGCGATGTCGAAGCGGAAGCAATCGCCGAGCGGCAGGCCGAGGATCGCGCAGACGGCCGCCTTGATGACATCGGCATGGCTGACAAGCGCGATGCACTGACCTTGTCCATTCTCGCGCAGCGCGTCCATCAGGCCGATCATCCTGTGCTGCACGTCCAGCATGGTCTCGCCGCTCGGCGTGCAGGCGCTCTGGCGCTGGTCGTTCCAGAGCCGCCAGCTTGCGTCGCCGTTCAGTTCTTCGAAGGTCTTGCCGGACCATTCGCCGAAGTCGATCTCGTCGAGTTCCTTGCAGATCGCGATCTTCTCGATCTCGCAAGCGATGGCGATCGGCTTCGCCGTTTCCAGCGTGCGTTCGCGCGGACTGCTCAAGATCGCGGCGAGCGGCTCCCGCGCCATCCGCCGCGCGAGATGCAGCGCTTGCGCCTGGCCGGCTTCGCCAAGGCGAACGCCCTCGAGCCGCCCGGCCAAATATGAGCCGACATGATCATGCGCCGCGTGGCGGATGAGAAAGAAGGTGGTGGTCATTCGGCGGCGTCCAGCATCGGCTCGTCATTGCCGGCGATGAAGGCGAGCGTGCGCAGGCGCGCCTCTGCGTCGGTGAACTGCTCCGGCGGCGACTTCATGAAGTAGCTGCTGGGGCCCGTGAGCGCGCCGGCAATACCGCGGTCAAGCGCAAGCTTCGCGCAGCGGACGGCGTCGATGACGACGCCTGCCGAATTGGGCGAATCCCAGACCTCCAGCTTGAGTTCGGCATTGAGCGGCACGCCACCGAAGGTGGTGCCCTCGACGCGGATATAGGCCCATTTGCGATCGGTCAGCCACGGGACGTGGTCGCTGGGCCCGACATGGATGTTGCCGGCCTCGAGCGGGACGTCGATCTGGCTGGTGACGGACTGCGTCTTCGAAATCTTCTTCGATTCCAGCCGCTCGCGCTCGAGCATGTTGAGGAAGTCGGTGTTGCCGCCAAAGTTGAGCTGATAGGTGCGGTCGATGCGCACGCCGCGCTCGCGGAACAGATTGGCGAGCAGCCGGTGCACGATGGTTGCGCCGACCTGGCTCTTGATGTCATCGCCGACCAGGGGAAGGCCGCGTTCCTCGAAGCGTTGGCGCCATTCCGGCCTCGAAGCGATGAAGACAGGGATGCAATTGACGAAGGCGCAGCCGGCATCGAGCGCGCATTCTGCGTAGAAATGTGCAGCGGCTTCGGAGCCCACCGGAAGATAACATATGAGCACCTCGGTCGCGCTTTCCTTGAGCCGTGCGGTTACGTCTGCGACCGGTTCATCTGACTCTTCGATCTCATCGCGCAGATATTTGCCGATGCCGTCGAGCGTCGGGCCGCGATCGACACAAACCCCGGTCGGAGAAACATCGGCGAAACGGAAGGTGTTGTTGGGCGCGGTGTAGATCGCTTCCGCCACATCGCGCCCAACCTTGTTTTCCGCAACATCGAAGGCGCAGACCACCTCGATATCGTCGACATGGTAGCCGCCGAGATCGGCATGCATCAGTCCGGGGATCGGCTCGTTGCCGTTGGCGTGGCGATAGTAGGAGAGACCTTGCACAAGCGATGATGCGCAATTGCCGACGCCAACGATGCCGATACGAACTTTCTTCGATGTCACGAAACCACGGCCTCTTTGGTTGGAGGTAAGTTCCTCGCCGCCGAACCGGGATCGGCCACGAATGTTCCTTCGCGCCGCGAAAAATTGCTGAGCCCGACTGCGGATCAAACAGGCGCCGCTTCGCGTTGGCGACCAGACAGCAGGCAGGAGCCGTATGATCGTCTTCGGCGACCACAAGCGAACGCATGGCGCAGAACAGCTCAGGGAAGCTGTCCTGGCCGAGGCTGGAGCGATTGGCGATCTGCCTGCCGGCATCGAACGCCACGCCGCTCTGGTCGACCTTTTTGTGACTGCCTCCGAATTCTTCCAGGGCCTCGCCGATGCGGAATTCGACATCACAGGTGTCGACACCAGTTCGTCGAGGCAGAAGCTGGGGTCGGAAATCCTCGTCGAGCTGTCGCGGGAAGTGCTGCGGTCCTGGCAGCAGGGATTTGCCCGAAAAGGATCGCTCGATGCATCGCTGCTTGCAAAGCTTGCCGCCATCGACTGCGGCAGCGCAATAACCATCGGTCCGGCCGAAGGCTATGCGCTGTACGCCCTCTATCCGGAAACCTATCTGCTTGCGGCGCTGCAGTCCGGCCTCGACGCAAACACCTGCGTCATTGGGATACGCAGCATCGGTCTCGGCCTCGCAGCGATGGTCGCCGCCGCGCTGCATGCGCCGCCGCCAATCAGCGTGCGGCCGATCGGTCATCCGTTTTGCCGGCACATAAGCGCGGCGCCAGAACTCCTGGGCTCTTGGCGCGACAGACCGCAAGCCGAATTTGCCATCGTCGATGAAGGCCCGGGCCTCTCCGGCAGCTCCTTTAATGCTGTCATTGTCTGGCTGCGCCGGCAGGGCATCGACCAGGAGCGCATTCATCTGTTTCCGAGCCATCGCGGCGGGCCCGGCGCCAAGGCTGATGCCGAGACCGTCGCTGCCTTGTCGCAGTGCCAAAGCCATGTCGCGGGCTTTGAAGATGTCTTTGACGGCGCGGTTGCCCCCGGGCTGCGGGACTGGATAGGACATTTGCTCGGCAAGGCCGATGTTGAGCTTCATGAAATCTCCGGCGGCGCATGGCGCGGCTATCTTTCTGTGCCGACCGGCGCTTGGCCGCCTGCATTCCCGGCATTTGAGCGGCGCAAATTCATGGCTTCGGCCGACGGCGAGCGTTGGCTGACCAAGTTCGCAGGTTTCGGCGAGACCGGACGGCGCAAGCTGCGTACGTCCAAGGCACTGCACGAAGCGGGCTTCGGCGCCCTGCCTGCCGGACTTTGCCACGGTTTCCTGGTCGAGCGCTGGATCGATGCCGACAGGCTGGACCGGGAAGGGCCGGCAAGGGATCTGCAGATCGAATGGCTTGGGCGTTACCTCGGCTGGCGCGCCGCCAGGCTGCGGACCGATGAGACAGGCGCGTCGCTGGACCAGCTCGCGCGCATGGCGGTGCAAAACTGCGAGGAAGCGCTGGGGGAGAGGTTCGCGCATGCCTTGCAGAACTGGTTTGCCTGCCAACCGTCACCAGGTCCAACGCGCCGGGTCGAGATCGACGGACGGCTGCATGCTTGGGAATTTCTGGTCCGCCCGCACGGCCTGCTCAAGACGGACACCGTCGATCATTGCCGCTCGCACGATCTTATCGGCTGCCAGGGCATAGAATGGGACATCGCCGGGGCAAGGGTCGAACATGACCTGTCCGCCGCCGAGCTTTCGACGCTGGTGGTCTGCATCGAGAAGGCAACATCGATCGACAGGGACCTCGTCGACTATTTCGAGCCTTGCTATCTCGCGTTTCAGCTTGGCCTCTGGACGATCGCGGGGCATTCGGCCGACGACCAAGACCGAATGCGTGCGAAGCGCGCAGTCGAACGTTACAAAGCCGGACTTGTCCGGCTTCTGGGCTGTTGAAAGCCAAGCCCGCAGGGTCAGTCCAGCCTGCGCAGCATGTCGGCTTCCTGCTCCAGGATGCTTGCCACTTCCTCCCGTCGCAGATGCGTCATCATCAGGCTGACGCAACACTCAAGATAGGTGATGGAAGCTCTTCGCAGGAACGCGGCGGTTTCCGCCGCTGCCATCTGCTCGATGTCCTTGACTGGTCGCTTCGGCTGCACAGTTCTTCCTCCGTCGCGGTTGTCATGCCCAACCGCAATGTCGGGTGGTTGTTCCGCACTGGTGAAAAGATGCCGCTGCTTCAGAGCTGCAGGTTCTGCAGCTTTCCCCCACCCGCTCTGTCGATTGCAGCGACGGGCGCGATCGCCAGATCGTCCATACCTGAAAAGTAGACGATCGTCTGAAGCAGGCCTTGCCTGAGAGGCACCTCGGGCGACCAGCCGAGAAGCGCCTTTGCGCGGCCTATGTCGGGCCGCCGCCGGCGCGGGTCGTCCTCAGGCAGAGGCAGGAATTTCACGGGCGATCTGGTGCCGGTCAGCTCGCGCACCAGTCTTGCCAGATCGAGGATCGAGAACTCCCCGGGATTGCCGAGATTGACCGGCTGGCGCGGATTGGGATCGATATCCATCAGCCGGCGCAAACCCTCGACCATATCGGTGACATAGCAGAAGGAGCGGGTCTGCCGGCCGTCGCCGAAGATCGTCAGCGGCCGCTTCTCGATCGCCTGCATGACCAGGTTGGAGACGATACGGCCGTCGGCGGGGTCCATCCTCGGCCCATAGGTGTTGAAGATGCGCGCGACGCGAATATCCGCCATCTCGGCGCGCAGATAATCGAAGCAGAGTGTTTCGGCGGCGCGCTTGCCCTCGTCGTAGCAGGCTCGCGGCCCGGTGCAGTTGACGTGACCGACATAGTCCTCGCGCTGCGGATGCTGTTCCGGATCGCCATAGACTTCGCTGGTCGATGCTTGCAGGAAGCGGGCACCGTTGCTGGCGGCGAGCTCCAAAAGGTTGAGAGTCCCGATCACACAGGTCCGCGTCGTGTGGATCGGGTCAGCCTGATAGCGAGGCGGCGATGCCGCGCAGGCCAGGTTGAAAACGCGATCGACAGGTTCACCGAGTTCCAGCGGGGTGCAAACGTCCTGCTCTATCAGCCGAAAGCGCGCCTGGCCAACCAGCGAACCGATATTCTCCATTCTGCCGGTGAGGAAATTGTCGACGCAGATCACGCGATAGCCGTCATGCAGCAGCCCCTCGCATAAATGCGAACCGAGGAAACCTGCACCGCCGGCAACAAGCGCGGTCCTTCTTTGTTCAGCTCTTTTTGATCGCCGCATCTCGATGCTCTCCTGTCTGTCGCTCATGCCGCACTTTCGACGTCTAGATCGACCGCCGGACGCATTCCGACAGATGGCGTCAGCGCCGAGACGAATTCACGTGCCCTTGCCATGGCGGTATGTCTTGAAAGCACCGCCTCGCGCGCCAGCCTGGCCATGTCGAGCCTTGCCCGCTCGGATTTGGCGCTGAGGATTTCCTCGACATCTGCGGCATTGGCCGCCGTCTCGATCGCCGGTCCCGAGAAGAAATCGTCGAGCCCGGGCCAGCGGTCGCTTATGATGGGCGTGCCGCAGGCAGCGGCCTCGAAAAGCCGCACGCTGGGCGACCATCCAGCCGCGATCATCGACGCCCGCGTAAGGTTCAGCGTATAGCGCTGGCGGCTGTAGAAGGCGGCATGTCCAGAAGGCGGCAGGTGCTCGATCCGCTCGACATTGTCCGGCCAGGCGATGTCGGAGGGATATTGCGAGCCGGCGACGACGAAGCGGCGGTCGGGCAGGCGTCGCGCAGGCTCCAAAAGCAGCGCTTCCAATGAGGGCTGCCGATCGGCGCTATAAGTGCCAAGATAGCCAAGGTCCCATTCGATGGCGTGTCTGGTGCGACGATGCCGCGTTGGATCGACGGAGCAGTAGAGCGCCTCCGCCCGGCGCGCGCCGAACTCGGACTCCAGCCGCTCCAGCGTCGGTCCGCCGGTGAAGGAGAAGTAGACGTCGAAATAGGGAATCTGCCTGCGGGCAAGATAGTCGCAATCGTCATCGGCAATGCGCGCCAGCGTCACCGGCGTGTCGATGTCGTAAAAGCAGAACTGCCCCGTGCAGAGCGACGCAAGATCGTCGATGATCACCCTGCCTTCCGGCACGAAGGAGCCTATCACCACTGCATCGGCGCGCTGCAGCTCCTGCCGGTGGTTTCGGCGCAGCTCCGAGACTGTCTCGTAGTAGCGCAAGTCGCAGAAATCGGGATCGCGCAGGTCCCGATGATGCGCGTACCAGGAGACATCGCGTTCGAGGAAGGTGACGCGATGGCCGAGATCGTTGAGCGCACGCAGCAATCCGCGGAAAGTCGTCGCATGGCCGTTGCCCCAGGACGAAGACAGGGAGAGCCCAAGGAAAACGATGTCGAGCGGTTTCGTCATTCCGCAGCCTCCATTGCGCGGCGCTCGAAATGCGCCTTGAAGATGTCGTCCACCAGCCGAGCCCTCAGCGTGTAGGTATGCTCGGCCCGAACGCGCCGCAGCGCTGCCGCGCCGATCGCCTTCGCCCGCTGCGGCGTCAGCGTGCGCATGATCTCGGCGACATCGGCGCCGTCGCGGGCGACCAGAATCTCTTCGCCGGGGGTCAGGAACAACTCGATGCCAAGCCAGGCGTCGGTGAGAAGGCACGCGCCGGCCCCCGCCGCTTCGAAGACACGGGTCGCGGGCGAAAACCCGTTGGC
The DNA here is from genome assembly GCF_003997405.1 of Mesorhizobium sp. M2A.F.Ca.ET.042.01.1.1. Classification (NCBI taxonomy): domain Bacteria; kingdom Pseudomonadati; phylum Pseudomonadota; class Alphaproteobacteria; order Hyphomicrobiales; family Phyllobacteriaceae; genus Mesorhizobium; species Mesorhizobium sp. M2A.F.Ca.ET.042.01.1.1. The sequence goes on along the minus strand of NZ_RZRX01000060.1, from coordinate 17,463 downwards.
CGCCATGCTGTCGCGGCTGATGTTGAGCACGGCCTTCGGCGTGACGTTGAAGGCGTTGTGATCGCTGGTGCCGACATGCCCCAGCCATGAGACATTCGGGGGCAGGGACTTGTCGTCCCAGCCGGAGCCGCCAAGCAGGAAGCGCTGGCCGCCGAGCCTGCGGGCCGGGTCGAGGAAGAAGGCGTCGACGCGCGCTTCACGGTCGGGCAGCCGATTGCCGAGGAAGGCCAGGTCGCAGGCAAAGCGCGGATTTGCGGCGACGGGATGATGCGTCTCAGAGTCGAGCGCGTTGTAGATCGGTACGCATTCCGCGGCGCCGAGTGCACGATAATCCCAGACGACCGGATCGCCGCCGCCGTAAGTCAGCACGATGCCGATCCGCTTCAACGCTTCATGCAAGGGGTGTTCGGCATCGTTGCGCAGCTCGCTCAGGGTCGCCGGCGCGTCGACATCCCAGAACACGGTCAGCGCGTCCGGGCGGGCATTGTCGAGGACTGCCCGCAGCAGCGCATCGTCTTCGAAGCCGACGCCGCTTGCCTTGACGACGACGTCCGCCTGCGCGGCGCGAGATGCAACTTGCATCAGCGCATGCGGAGTCGGCTCGTAGACCACGACGCTGCACCAGTCCGGAGCCTCGATGTCGCGATGCTTCTGCCGGTCATAGACGTCGGGCTCATAGAAGACGATGTCATAGCCGCGCTGCGACAGTGCCTTGAGCAGGCCGCGGTAATAGGTGGCCGCGCCGTTCCAATAGGACGACAGAAGGCTCGATCCGTAAAAGGCAATTTTCATGCGGCCGCCTCCCTTGCAGGCTTGATTTCAGCCGCCGCGCGATTGCCGCATGCGGCGAGGATGTCGAATAGCTCGTCGGCGCGATGCCGGCATGTGTGCCGCGCAAGGATGGTCTCCAGGCCCGAAGCGGCCAGCGCTTCCGCTAGCTGGCGATCGTTCAGCACGTCGCGGAGGTGGTTGCGCATCTCGGCGCCGTTTCGGGCAAAGAGGAAATCCGTTCCGGAGCGGAACAGGCCTTCGACATCCGACCATGGCGCAGACACAAGCGGAATGCCGCAGGCCAGCGCCTCGAACATGCGAATGGTGGGAATGCCCGGCAGGCTCTCCCGGTAGGGCCGGCGTGGGATGTGCATGGTGACGCGATGGCGGGCGAAGGCCTTCGGCACGTCGGCATTGGCGATCCAGCCTTCGTAGCGCAGGCCAGTATCCGCGAGGGCCGTCAGCGCATCCGGCGGATAGCGCACGCCGTGCACGGTTCCCGACAACGCGAGGGCGTGCGCCGGCTCGGTCAGAAACTCGCCTATCTCGGCGCTGCGTTCGTCGTCGCCCCAATTGCCGATCCAGACGAGATCAGACTCACGGTCGATGTCGGGCAGCGGCTTGAACAGCCGTTCGTCCGCCGCTTCATGCCAGGTGAAGACCCGTCTGCCCCAGCCGGCGCGAAGATAGCTCTCCCGCAGCACTTCGCCGAAGACCAGAACCCCGTCGTAATGCTCGAGCTGAAGCGCTGCGATCGCCTGCGTCGCCGATACGGCGCGGTGATGGGTATCATGGAAGAGCAGCGTGAAATCGCCACCCCGGCCCCGGATGCGGCCAATGCGAGCGACGAGCTCAGGGTCAGTCCATTCATGAACGATGACGATATCTGCGCCGGCGAGCCAGGACTCATGGTGGAAACCCGCGTCGTAGGTCACCGCCATCAATTCCGGAAAATCCTTGCGGAAGCGCTCGACGGCGAAGGGGCCTTGCTCGGCGAGCAGGTTCGATCGGCTCCAGCCGTCGGCGGGCTCCAGCGCGATCACCTCATGGCCGCGCGCCACAAGCTCGCGCATGATGCCGCGCTGGAAATGCGCGTTGCCGTGGTTCCAGTCGGAAACCGCCGAATGGGTGTAGAACAGAAAACGCATGGTCAACGCCCCGCTGCGGTCAGCGCCGCCCGATTGTAGATGTCGCGCATCATCCTCACCTGCTTGCCCAGCGAGAATTTGCGTGCCTGCCGCGCGGCGCGCCTGCCGAGCTTGCGCCGCAAGCTTTCGTCACGGGACAGGCTCTCGATGCAGCCGGCCAGCGCATGTGGATCGCGCGGGTTGTAGAACATGGCCGCGCCGTCCCAGATCTCGCGGTAGGTCGCGATATCGGCAAGCACCAGCGGCGTGGCCGAGAGCGCTGCCTCCAGGGCGGCCAGCCCGAAAGGCTCGTAGATGGAAGTTGACACGAAGATGCCGGCCCGCCTCATGCGGCGCCGAACCTCGCGGTGGTCGATTGAACCGAGCGAGACGCAGTTGTCGAAACGGGCGCGCTGTCCGTCGGGACCGGCGAGCGGACCGGCGGCCTGAACGGGCCAGGCGCAGAGCGCGGCGGCGGCGTCGAGCGATGCCGCGTCCTTGCCCTCGTCCCACCAGCGTGCGGCGGCGAAGACGAAAGGCTCGCGCCGCCCCGGCCTCGGACCGGGCAGGGCGCCATTATGGACGACGCCCAAGCCTGCGATCGCGCCGTAGCAGGCTTGGAGCATCTCGGCATGGCTTCGGCTCGGAGCGACAATGGTGTCGGCGCGATCGAATCCAGCCCTGTTGCGATCTCGCTGCCAGGACCAGGTGTCCGCCGGCGCCTGCCCACGCACTGCGTGCAGCCAGGTGGCCACGCATGAATGCGAGATCGCGACAATGGGACATGCGAGATCAAGTCCGGCGGCTTGCGCCGGCGCGTTGAGATGGACAAGGTCGATCGCATAGGTCTTGGCGAGGCTTCGCAATTCGCCCGGCAAGCGGTCGAGATCTTTTTCATCGCGCGTCATCCAGTCCGGCGGGCTTTTCAGCCAAGCGAGCGTGGCGAAAGACTGCGCCTCACACGCCTGCTCCGGAGAAGGCTCCGGCCCCAGTCCGGCAAGCACGATGCTGTCGCCGCCGGCCGCCAGCTCGCGCGCCAGGTCGAGTGAGTAGCGCCACACCCCGCCGACGGCGTCGGTCGTCATCAGGATGCGCCGCGGACGATGGATCAGTGATTGCAGCATGAGGACTCCAACTCAGCCAGCGCATGCGGGCGCTGGTCCTGGATGTCGCTGAAGGAGCGGAAGGAGGCGAGGTAGTGCTCATGCGCGCGCTCCCAGGCGAGGTCGTCGGGTTCGCCCCAAAGTTCGCGATAGCTAGGCGAGCTAGGATAGGGGTAGAGCGGCACGGGCTCGTTCGCCCAGACGCCGTGATCGATGAGGTGCTTGCGCCAATAGTCCACCAGCGCGGGATCGTCCTCGACCACACCGATCAGATTGGCCTGGACGAAAGGCACGTTGCGGCGTGCGTCGATGAGAAGCGCTGCGAGACCCTCAGTGTCGAGGCGGCAGCGCTTGGCAAGCATCGCGCGGCCCTCGACGGTCAGGCTTTCAAGGCCTGCTTCGATCGAGACGCAGCCAGCCGCGCCGAGCAGCTCCAGCAGTTCCGGCTTCCAAAGGTCGATCCTGGTCTGAACGCCGAATTGGACGTCGCGATCGACCAGCGCTTCCAGCAGCGCCTTCTGCGGCAGGAAGATCTCGTCGATGAAATAGATGTAGCCGACCCCTTGCGCGATCAGCCCGTCGATCTCGGCAACGATCGCATCGTGCTTCCTGCGCCTATAGGCATCGCGAAAATCGATCTTGGCGCAGAAGCTGCAATTGTAGGGACAGCCGCGCGAGGCCTCCACCTCGGCGCCGGCGCCCTTCTGGGCGGTATCGAACCTATGGTGGTGGTGGCTATGCGCCGCGATCCAGTCGGACGGCCAGCTGAGCGCCGGATGATCGATGAATGGACTGGCATGAACGCCGCCATAGCAGGCGAGACCCTCGCCGTGCAGGCGGGCCGTATGCGTGACCTTGCTCCAGTCGCTTTGCCGCGCGAGCTCCGCCACGACCTCCTCGCATTCGCCGCGCACGACGACATCGACGCCGAGCTTGCGCAAGGTCGGCGCAGGCGTCGCCGAGCCATGCGGTCCGACCGCCACGGTGCGTCCGCCGCGTCCGGAGAGATGGTTGAGGAATTCTCCGGGAACACGCAGTTCCGGCGGCGCGCAGCGCCAGAACAGATAGGTCGGGGCGGTGGTCACCACCGTCATGTCCGGCGCAAAGTCAGCCACACGCTCGGCAAGGGCCGCGTTGTCGAGCCCCTGCAGCAAGCCGTCCAGCATCAGGACGTCGTGCCCATCGGCGTCCAGCATTGCCTTCGAATAGCCGAGCTCCAGCGGCAGATGCGGCTGGCGGCAGCCGAAATAGATGCTGTGCTCATACGTCCAGAACGGATTGACCAAGGCGACTTTCATGCGACGTACCTCGTGGCTTCGGGGCGCGATTGGAGCCGATGCCGCAGCAGCCAGCTGGCGAGATCGCAGACGCCTTCGCGCCATGGGACATGCGCCTGCCAGCCGATCGCGGCTTGCAGCTTGCGCGTGTCGGCGACGAAGAAGGGCTGATCGCCGGTGCGCTCGTGGTCGTGGCGGATCGTGATGTTGCTGCCGGTCATGTCGGCGATCTCCGCCAGCAGCACGCGCAGGCTGACCGCATTGCGCGGGCCGCCGCCCAGATTGAACGCCTGGCCCTTGAGGTCTTCGATCCCGGCGAGCACGCCGCGATAAGCGGCAACAGCATCGGACACATGCAGGATGTCGCGCACCTGCCGGCCGTCGCCGTAAATGGTGATCGGCCGGCCCGATAGCGCGCTGAGAAGAAAATGCGCGACCCAGCCCTGGTCCTCGGTGCCGAACTGGCGCGGCCCGTAGATGCAGCTCATGCGCAGCACCGCCGTCGGCAAGCCATAGGACTTGGAATAGTCCAGCACATACTGGTCAGCCGCGCCCTTCGAGCAGCCATAGGGCGTGCAGAAATCAAGGCCGACCTTCTCAGCGACGCCGCTCGTACGCACCTCCTCGTCGAACGGCTCATAGTGATCGTCGGCTTGCCGCACCGCGATCTGGGGCAGGCTGCCATAGACCTTGTTGGTGCTGGCGAAGACCACGGGAGCTCCGGTGCCGCGGGCCGCTTCCAGCACGTTGAACGTCCCCTTGAGGTTTATGTCGAAGTCTTCAGCAGGATCGCTCAGGCTGGTCGTCACGGCTGTCTGAGCGGCCAGATGGAAAATCGCTTTGGCCGGCGCCAGTGCGGTGGCCAACGCGCTCAGATCGCGAATGTCGACGATTTCAACGATCAGCCGCTCGCCATGCTTTTGCGCCAGCCAATCGAGATTCTGCTCGACGCCTGGACGGCTGAGATTGTCGACGACCAGCACTGTTTCCCCGTCGGAGAGCAGGCTGTCGGCGAGATTGGAGCCGATGAAGCCGCTGCCGCCGATAACGGCCACGGGCGCCTGTCGGGCGTGGCGGTGCGTCTGAGTCATGAGACCAATCCTCGCTCTTCCAGCTCGCGCCGCATGTCGGCGCCCCGGTCGATCACGACGCTGTTGCGAACCCAGGCGGCGAATTCGCCGAGCGAATTTTCCAGACGATGCTTGGGCTCGAAGCCGAGCAGCTCGCGCGCCTTGGCAATGTCGGCGAAGCAATTGCGAATGTCGCCGGAGCGCGCCTTGCCAAGGATTTCGGGGGGGCGCTTTGGGATGCCCATCGCCCTGGCAAGCAGGCGGGCCACTTCGCTGATCGAATAGGCGTGGCCGCTGCCGATGTTGATGGCATGTCCGGCGGCCTGGCGTTGCTCAAGCGCCAGCCGGAACGCGGTGGCGACGTCGCGCACATGCACGAAGTCGCGCTTCTGCTCGCCGTCCTCGAAGATCGTCGGCCGCTTACCGTTGGCGAGACGCGAGGCGAAGTTGGCGAGAACGCCGGTATAGGGATTGGAAAGCGCCTGTCCGGCGCCGAAGACGTTGAAGAGGCGCAGCGCCACCGCATCGATGCCATAGGCCTGGCCGAAGATCAGCACCGCGCGCTCCTGCGCGTATTTCGTCAGCGCGTAGATCGAGGCGAGATCCGGCCGCTTCTCCTCGTCGGTGGGAATCGGCGACAGGTCTTCGCCCGATGCCGATTTGAGATCCCACAGGCCGTCCTTGATGTCAGCGGGCTTGCGTCGGGCATTATCGATCCGCTCGCCTTCCGCAGTCCGGTAAAGGCCTTCGCCATAGATGCTCATGGAGGATGCCACGACGATCCGTTCGACCGGCTTCTTGATGAGTGCCTCGAGCAGCACCGCCGTGCCGAGATCGTTGGTGCCGACATAGCGGGCGATCTCGTACATCGATTGGCCGACGCCGACCTCGGCCGCCAGGTGGATGACCGCATCGACATCCGAAACCGCCTCGGCGACCGCATCGCGATCGCGCACGTCGCCCTTGATCAGCTCGGCTCCTGTCGGAAGGTTGATGGCCTCAGTGCCGTGTACCTGGTCGACAAGCGCATCGAGCAGGCGCACGCGATAACCATGGTCAGCGAGCTCCTGGGCGACGTGGCGGCCGATGAAGCCGCAACCTCCCGTAACCAATACTCGTTTCACGATGACTCCCTTGCGGATTTTGCTTCGGCGCCCCGAACTGCGCGGTAAAAGGTTTGTTCCCTGCATCAACAAAGTTCCCGCCGCGGGAGCTCACGCAGCCCAGACAACGGCTGTGCAACCCGCTGGAACATTGCCCTTTGGCTGCTGTTAGGACCGCTCACCAATCCCCGCTGCGAGAAAGGGAAATCCATGTCCGAGGCCAAGACCACCACCAATCACGACGAGATCCGGAATTGGGTGGAAGAACGCGATGGCCAGCCGGCCGTCGTTCGCACGAAAGGCAAGGGCGGTATTCTGCGCATCGATTTCGGCGAGCCCGAAGACACGCTGGAACCGATCGAGTGGGACGAATTCTTCCGCATTTTCGACGAGAACGACCTCGCCTTCCTGCATCAGGATGAAGCCGGCAGCGGCGGAACGAGCCGCTTCAACAAGTTCGTCGAGCGCAGCCAGAAGGACTAGAGCAATTCCAGGAAAAGTGTGGAGCGGTTTTCCGTCCGGAATTGCGTAAAAACAAACACTTAGAGCGGTTCGGCGATTCCGTGAAACGCTGCTCTAGTGGGTCGATAAGCTGGCGTCATGGCGCCGTTGGAGGGAGAGGAGGCCCTGCAACGGCGCCGCGGCAGGCGGTCAGGCTGCCGCATTTGTTCGTGCCGCTCAATCGAGCGGCTTGTCCGTCGGCCTGGGTATCGGCCCGGTCTGGCGCCGCCGGCCCGCATTGCGGTTTGCAACAGGATTGTCGAGCGGCGAGGTCGAGGGCTCCCGTGCGCCTGAGGTCTTTGGGGCAGTCGGTCTCGCGCCCGCATCGCGGTCCTGTGCATCGCGATGCGGATGCGGAAGCCCCCCGGGATCGGGCGACTTCACCGCGGGCTTGGACAGGTCTTTCGGTTCAGCCATTTTCGAACCCTTCCTCGTTCAGCCGTCCGCTATCCGCGCGATCAGCCGTGCGGGCGCATCACCACTTTGATGCAGCCGTCCTGCTTGTCGCGGAATGTCTTGTAGAGATCCGGTCCTTCCTCCAGACCGGCGCGATGGGTGATGACGAAGGACGGGTCGATCTCGCCGCTTAGCACCTTCTGCAGCAGCGGCTCGAGATAGCGGTGGGTATGGGTCTGGCCCATGCGGAATGTCAGCCCCTTGTTCATAGCCGCGCCGAAGGGAATGTGATCCACCAGGCCGATATAGACGCCTGGCACCGAGATCGTGCCGCCCTTGCGGCAGCAATAGATCGCCTCGCGCAGCACATGCGGCCGGTCGGTGCCGAGATAGACGGTGGCCTTGGCCTTATCGAGCATGGAATCGGACGTTGCGGTGGCATCGGCCTCGGTGCCTACGCAGTCTATGCAACTGTCAGGGCCGCGACCGTCGGTCATGGCCATGAGGGCATCGTAAATATCGGAATTGCTGAAATCGAGGGTCTCCGCCTTGCCGTAGTCGCGCGCCATGGCGAGCCGTTCCGGCACCTTGTCGATGGCGATGACGCGGCCGGCGCCCAGCATCCAGGCGCTCTGGATCGCGAACTGCCCGACCGGCCCGCAGCCCCAGATGGCGACGGTGTCGCCTTCCTGGATGCCGGCGTTCTCGGCCGCCATGTAGCCGGTGGGAAAGATATCGGAGAGGAACAGCACCTGCTCGTCATCCATGCCGTCGGGCACCTTGATCGGGCCGACATCGGCAAAGGGCACGCGCAGATACTCGGCCTGTCCTCCCCAGTAGCCGCCGACCAGATGCGAATAGCCGAACAGGCCCGCGGGCGACTGGCCCATGACCTTGGCGGCCTGCTCGGCGTTGGGGTTCGAGCGGTCGCAGAGCGAGAACAGGCCGTTCTGGCAGAACCAGCATTCGCCGCAGGAGATGTTGAAGGGAACGACGACGCGATCGCCCATCTTGAACTTCGTGTGAGCGCGGCCGACTTCCACCACTTCGCCCATGGTCTCGTGGCCCAGCACGTCGCCCGATTTCATCGTCGGCATGTAGCCGTCCATCAGATGCAGGTCCGAGCCGCATATGGCGCAGCACGTGACCTTGATGATGATGTCGCGATCGTTCTCGATCGCCGGGTCGGCGACCTGGTCGCAACGAATGTCGCCTTTGCCATGCCAGGTCAGGGCTTTCATCGGTTATTCCTTTGGTTGTCGATGCTTAGCGGGCTACGGGCCGAACTGGCGCTGGGCGGGAATGTTCCCGGATCAGAGCCCGCGTTTTCAGCCATTCTTCGCCGAACCCGGTTCGGCCGTGTTGCGGTGCTGTTCGGCCAGCGTGCCGGCCGGTGTGACATGGGCGGCGGCGACCTGCATCTTGTTCTTCCAGCCGCTGATCACTTGCTCCTCGCCGGCCATCAAGGCGTCGTAGCCGTCCCTGGCCACATCGGCGGGATTGTCCTTCTCTTGCACCCCGATTTCGGTATCCATCATGTCGGCGCGCTCGAAGAAGCGCGTCTGCGTGGCGCCCGGCATCAGCACGGTGACGCTCACGCCGCTGTCCTTCAGCTCATGACGCAGCGCGATGGCGAAGGAATCGATGAAGGCCTTGGTGCCGTTGTAGACCGCCTGGAATGTGCCTGGCGTGAAGCCGGCGATCGAGCCTGTGAACAGGATCCGGCCGCGACCGCGTCCGACCATCTTGCGGCCGAGCCGATGGGCCAAATAGACCGTGCCGGTGATGTTGGTGTCGATGACGCGGCGTGCCTCGTTCCAATCCTGGTCGACAAAGCCCCGGCCCAGGCCGCGCCCCGCGTTGAGGAACAGGAGATCGATGTCGCGGTCGCCGATCTCGGCGATCAATTTGTCGGCGCCGTTCTCGCGTGCAAGGTCGGCCTCCACCGCATCGACCGAGACGCCGTGCGATCGGAGCGCCTCCGCGGCCTGCTCGATGGCCGGCTCATCGGCGACGATGACCAGATCGTAGCCGTCCTTGGCGCAGAGTTTCGCGAGCTCCCTGCCGATGCCGCTCGAGGCGCCGGTGGCGACCGCCAGTTTCCCGTTTCCCATTCGATCCTCCTGAGTGGTTCGGCCGAACATCCGGTTGGACCGAATGTTCCTTGGGATCGGAGGATTCCGCACGATGAAACTGCAATGCCTTCGGCCGAGGGAACCGCGTGGGCGCTCTGGCTGTTGGATCGGCAAGGAGCAATCGCCATGGGACTCTTTTCCGACCTGAACAAGAAGCTGACCGAAAACCTCTATGCCCATGGCAGCTATCTGAGCGATCCGAGCGCCGACCTGCCGCGGCGGGTGGAGGAGACGGTCGATCTGCTGATGGCCTTCGTGAAGCCCGAGGCGCGGGAAACAGTGAAGCTGCAGATCCTCGGCATCATCCACGAGCATATCTTTGACGAGGAGTGACTCCGGCGATCGCTCGATCCACCGGAGACATAACCGTCAGGATGCTTGGTCATTCCGAACGGCGGGATCCGCGCTGCTTCTCGGCGTCGCGCAGCAGCCGCACAATGGCGTCCACTGGAGAGGGGTCGGTCGCAGGCTGTGCTTTCCAGCGCCACAGATGGCGAAACAAACTTCTCAAGCTCGGCATCGCAATAACCTCCTTGCGTTATCAAACCTAGGACGGCGAATGATGTTCCTTCCCTCCTAGCGGAGGGCCGCGGCGAACAGGAAGGCGACCGCGGCCAGGACAACCAGCGCCACGATGACCAGGACCGGCCCGTTCCTGCGCGGTTCGAGGTCTGGCGCGTTCTCCGGCGGTCGCATCGCGTTGGCAAAGCTCGATTGGTTGGTGAAGTTCGGTTTGCGCGGCTCGGCCGGCGCGGCGGACGTCGAGACAGCACCGGCTTCGGCGTCTGCTTCCTGCGGTGCCGCCGCCGGGTCGAATCCGGGTGTCTTGTCCTGCGTCCTGCCGGCCTGGATTTCGCCGCGGGCCTCGGCCGGTGTGCGTGGGTTGGGTGACATTCGGCGCCTCCTTTATTCCCAAAACCTTCATCCGGCCCCGCTGTTCCAACCGGCCCTCAAGCGAGGGATGAATTGCCAGCGAGCTCAGCGCATTCATCACGGGCATAACAGGAGCGTCAGGCCCGGTTTTCGGAAATTGGATTCCTGAGCTCGGACGGAACTTTCGGGACCAGCGGAGCTTTTTATCCTCGATACCAGGACAGAGAGGCAGCAATGCAGGTTCTCGACACAGCGATACATGCAAGTCCCAAAGGCGCCACGGTCGAGTTTCTTGGTGAGGGCGGGGAAAGCATCGCTGTCACCATGGTCGTGTCCAATCCGTTGCTCGGCGACGCCGGGCTTATCGATCGCGCCAGGGAGATGATGCTTCAATGCGCCGCTTTCGGTGGTCCCTCAGAACGAGACGGACCGGAGGGGAAGGTGACCGCAGGCCGGCCTGGCGCCGAGCGGCCAAGCGATACGAACCAGGGTCCGTACACATTCGAATATCGCGAGGGTGGCAGTGTGAGGCGGCTCGAGGGCGTCGAATTGCCCGACCTCGAAGCTGTTCGTCATGAAGCGCTGCGCTCGGCGATTGATCTGCTCGACGATGCGGCCGAACCCCTTCAGGACGGCTGGGCGGTTCGGGTTCGTGCCGGCGACGGCGCTGTCGTCGTGTCCGTCGATTTCGAAGAAGCAAGGCAGGAAAGGGCAAGCGCCGCAATGTGAGGGAGGCGGCATCTGTGAAAGGTAATATGATGTGTTCCCTCATGTCACTGCATGCGCTTGCGAGTTCACGAGGCGACGGGCTGAGACCTGAGTTCCTTCGCCTGCTTGATGCCCGCGCGGCCTTGTCCCACCCCGACGTGATTGAACTTCACCAGGAGACGGGGTTGAACCAGGCCGGTCCAAATCCCGTTGGGGCCCTCGAAACCGCTCCGAAGCAAAGCGTGGTGCGTTTCCCTGGCCGGCGGAGTACGATCAGTCGTGCGTCCGGAAGAAATGCGCCTGTCATAGGAGGTCGCCATGGCAACGCCCTTGGCACTGATCATTGAAGACGAATATCTGATTGCGTCGGACGTGGCGAATGGCCTGAAGGAGCGAGGTTTCGAGGCGGCGTGCGTAGCGTCCGAGCGGGCAGCCGCGACTTGGCTGGACGATCACAGGCCGGACCTTGCCATTATCGATATCCAACTGCTCGATGGCCAGCGCGGTGTCACCGCCGCCCGCCTCAAGGAAGCGGGCGTGCCTTTCGTCGTCCATTCGGGCTACGATCCGGAGTTCCAGTCGCCGATCTTCCACGGCGCGCCTTATGTGCCCAAGCCGGCGCCGATCCGGCATCTGGTCGAACTGGCGAGCCAATTGGTAGGGGATCGCGCCGAGCAATAAATCAGGCCAATTCAACGAGCCCAAGCTGGACTTCAGCCCGACGCGGCATCACCTTTGCGGAACCGCGACACCGCCTCGATCAGCATTTTGTAGTCGACGGGCTTGGTTAGCTTCTGCGCGTCCCTGAATTGATCGGGGAAGACGGTGGCGCTGTCATATCCGGTAAGGAAAATGAAAGGCACACCGCCACGCGCCAGATGCTCGGCCAAAGGAAAGCTTCGCTCGCCGCGAAGATTCACGTCCAGCACGGCACCATCCAGGGCGATACTGTCCGCTTGATCCAGCGCCTGTTGAACCGTGGGCACCGGTCCGACCACGGTGCATCCGGCACCGGTCAACTGGTCGGCCAAGTCCTGCGCAAGCATGAACACGTCCTCAACCACCAGGACTTTAAGACCGGACAAGAGTGTATTTGTGTTCATTTGGACCCAGCGAGGATATCAACGTTCCGTGGCGGGGATCAACGGTATCTGGATGTCGCACTCAAGCCCGGAGGGCTCGAACCGCAGGTCGACCTTCCCCCCAAGCTCATACTCTAAACTTTGCTTGATGAAGCTTGTTCCGAAATTCAGTCGCGTCGGCTCGTCTACGGCAGGCCCGCCGATTTCCTTCCATCGGATTGACAGAACGCCGGATTTGTCGGTCCTCCAGGCCACTTCGACGCGGCCGTCCTCAGTCGAGAGCGCCCCATATTTCGCTGCATTGCTGGCAAGCTCGAAGAACACCATGCCAAGTGTCGCGGCCACGCTTGCGCCGAGCTGCAGTGATTTTCCGTCAATGACGATGTTCTGGCGAAGCTTGCTGCTGTAGGGCGTTAGAACCGCCCGCAGCAGCTGCTCGAGATCGGCATCGCGCCAGTTGTAGGAAGACAGCACTTCGTGCGTTCGACCCATTGCCTGCAGCCGCTGCTGGAACGAGGAAAAGAAATCACCGATTGAACTCGATGTGCCAACCATGCGTGAAGCCAGCGCGGTGACTGTGGCCAGGATGTTCTTCACGCGATGTTGCAGTTCGTGCAGCAATCTCTCCTGGCTGCGCTCTGCCTCCTTGTGGCTCGATATGTCGACAAGGGTCGCGATGGCGCCGCGGACCTTACCGTTTTCGTCGAAAAGCGGGTTGGCCGACATCATCACGTCGATGCCCGAGCCATTCTCATGCAGGATTTGCGCTTCGTAGCCGGGGATAGGTTTTCCGGTGCGAATCGCCTTTCGCAGAGGCTGCTCTTCAGCATCCACCTTAACGCCGTTGAGCGTCAGCGGCAGGACGGCGGGAACTGAAATGAGCTTGTCGCCGGTGGAGTGCTGCCCCATGAGTTCCACCGCGCGGCGGTTGGCGCGGATCTCCGCGCCGTCGCCGTCTTCGGCGATGAAGATGCCGACCGGCACCAGGTCGAGCAGGGTTTCAAGGCTTTCGACGCGGTTGCGCAGATCGTGCGAGAGCACGCCGATCTTTTCCTCTGCCCGCGCGATCTGCGTGACATCGACGAAAGTGACGACGACGCCGGCAATCACGTTGTCGACGGTGCGATAGGGCAGGACGCGCATGATGTAGCGCCGGCCGCTGTCGGTACCCTCGACCTGCCGCTCGATCGTGCCAAGCCTCAGCAGCACCTGCTCCATGTCGGCCTGCAGCCCGTCGGCGGGGAAGCGCGGCCGCACATGCGCCAGCGGCCGACCGACATCGCTCTCGACCAGGCGGAAAAGGTCGCGGGCGGTCGGCGTGAAGCTCTTGATGCAGAGGTCGCGGTCGAGGAAGACGGTGGCGATCTGCGTGCTTTCGAGCAGGTTGGCCATGTCGTTGTTGGCGCGGCTGAGCTCGTCGACGCGAATGTTGAGCTCGGCATTGACCGTCTGCAGTTCCTCATTGATCGACTGCAGCTCCTCCTTCGAGGTTTCCAGTTCCTCGTTGGACGACTGCAGCTCCTCGTTGATCGACGACAGTTCCTCGTTGGAGGATTTCAGCTCCTCATTGGAGGATTCGAGCTCCTCCGTGGTGATCTGCAGCCGCTCCTTGGTTTCCCTCAGCTCCCTTTCGAGCTGGCTGACATTGGCGCTTTCGACATCGTCGGTCGTGTGGACGGGCTCGTCCTCCGACTCCGCCTTGATGCCGCCGATGTCGCGGAAGACCAGCATGTAGAGCGGGTCCGCCGAGCCGTCGGCGGGCAACGGTTGCACGGCAAGGCTGATCGTCTGCCGGCCGCCATTGGTGCCGACGGTGATCTTGTTCTGGATCGCCACCTGTCCTGTGCTGGCCGCCTTGTGGAGCGCCGCGCGCAGGTCCATGCGAAGGCCCCGCCTTGCCATGGAAAAGACGTTGTGGTCGGGGGCGCCCGCGGCGAGCTCGAGATATTTGCCGGTGCCGCCCGAACTATGCATCAATTCGCCACCGGCGTTGACCACCACATAGGCCGGCGCAAATCGCTCGACGAGAAGGCGCTCCGCCACTTCCTGCAAGGTTCCGTTCGTCGCCCGCTGCCGTGTATTCGGCACGGTGTGCCTGGCGGCGGCGGCGAGCGGGAACTCCGGCAAACGCTGCGGGGTCATCCCGCCACGCTTCTGGAAGATGCGGCTGCCCTTGTCCACGGTGGAGAACAGGCGGGCGTGCCGCGTGACGTTCTCCGAGGATCCGAGAAAGAGATAGCCGTTGTTGCGCAGCGCGTAGTGGAAGATCGGAATGATTTTTTCCTGCAGTTCCGGGCCCATATAGATCAGGAGGTTCCGGCAGGTGATCAGGTCGAGCTTGGAGAAGGGCGGGTCGCGCAGGAGATTGTGCGAGGAAAACAGACAGACCTCGCGCAGATCGGCCGAAACGCGGTAAGTGCCGTCCTCGCGCGAGAAGAACTCCTTGAGCCGCTTCGGCGTTATGTCCGTGGCGATCGTTGCAGGATAACGCCCGGCGCGGGCCACCTCCAGCGCGCGCTCGTCGATATCGGTGGCGAAAATCTGCAGATTGGGCGAGGCGGCGCCCCGCGGAGCGCTCTCCTTCAAGAGCATGGCGATCGAATAGGCCTCTTCGCCCGTCGCACAGCCGGGCACCCATACACGGATCGTCTCGTCGGGCTTTCGGTTCTCGAACAGCCGGGGAATGACCAGTCTTTCCAGCACATCGAAGGCGTGCTCGTCGCGAAAGAAGCTGGTGACGCCGATCAGCAGGTCCTGGAAGAGCAGATCGACCTGCTGCGGCTCGTCGCGCAGCCGCTCGTAAAAAGCGACCGGGTCGTCGATCTGCAGCACCTGCATCCGGCGCTGGATGCGGCGCAGGATCGTGTTGTCCTTGTAGCCGCTGAAATCATGGCCGGTGCGCACGCGAAGCAGCGCCGCGATGCGCGAAAGCTGCTCGGCGACATCGCGCCTGCGGCGGTCGCGCTCGCCATCGGTGTGGTTGGCGTGGCGGAAATAGCTGGTGAGCTTACCCGCCATTTCCTCGGCCGGAAGCACCATGTCGACCAGGCCGCTCTGGACGGCGCTGCGCATCATGCCGTCATACTCGGCGCTTTCCTGCGCCAAGGTCAGGCCGCCGCGTTCCTTGATGGCTCTCAGCCCGATGGTGCCGTCGCTGCCAGTGCCGGACAGGATCACTCCCGCCGCGTTCTCCGACTGCTCCTGCGCCAGCGAGGTGAAGAAATCGTCGATCGGCGTCCGCCTGGCGCGCGTCGTTGCCATTTTGGCCATATGGAAATGCTGGCCACGCAGCGTCACCGATACACCGGGCGGCGTGACGTAGATCTTGTCGGGCTCGATCTCCATGTCTTCGGCCGCCGTCAGCGTCTCGATCGAGGTCGACCGCTGGAGGATGCTGGCGAGAACGCTTTCGTGCTCGGCATCGAGATGTTGAATGACCACATAGGCAAAGCCGCTTTCGGCCGGCACTTCGGGAAAGAACCGTTGCAGGGCCGCGATGCCGCCGGCCGACGCGCCGATGCCGATAATCGGGAAAGATGCCCCCTCCGTGGCGGCCTCGCGCGCGTCGCTAGCCTTAGCTCTTGTTGTGCCTGTCTTCCTCGCCGCCCGCGCCATTGCCGCCTAACCGTGCTCGCCTGCTCTCAAGGATGCGCTCGATGACGGCGGCATCCGCTTCGTATTCCTGCGCCCGCTGGCCGAACTGATTTGCCAGTTCGGAGCGACGCCGTGTCTTTTCCCGCTCGGCCATGCGCCGGGCAAACGCCGCCCGCTGCTGATGCGAGCGAAGCAGACCCCACAGGATCTCGTCCGCCTCGAGCGCCTGAGCCTCCATCACCGCGTCGGCGGTGAAGGCATGCCCGGTATGGCACCGATAGCGCAACATGTCACCGTCTTCGATCTCCCACAGCGGCCCGTGGCATTCCGGGCATGTAAACACCGACAACTCGCCAAGTCGATCCGCGTCTTTCATGGTCGAATGCTCCTGGGCGGCGATGGCCGCCTCCAGTCTGACTGCCGGTGGGGCTGCGAAAGTTTCGCCGGCGGGCTCATCCGCCAGCTTTGCCAGCAAGGGGCCGACCTCTGCGGCGGGCACACAGTGGTCAACCTCGACATAATGCAGCGCGCTTTCCACCATGGAAGGCACCAGCGTGTCTTTGGGATGCTGAACGACCGCCAGCCCGCCGACGGCCTTGACGGCCCTCAACCCGGCGGTGCCGTCGGAAAGCGAGCCCGACAGCAGCACGCCGATAACGCTGGCGCCGTAGCTCAGCGCCGCCGAACGGAACAAGGGGTCGATGGCCGGCCGGGCGAGGTTTTCGCGCGGGCCGCGCCGCAGCATCATATGGCCATCGTGAAGGAGAAGATGGAAGCCTGGCGGCGCCACATAGATACAACCCATCGTGAACGCCGCGCCGTTCCTGGCCGGCTGCGCTTCGAGCCTCCCCGCGCGGTCGAGGATATCGGGCAGGTAGCTGACCTGGCCGACATGCACCACGACGAACACGGCCGCCGGCAGATCGGCGGGCAGATCGGCGACGATCCGCTTCAGAGGCTCGATCCCGCCGGCCGAAGCGCCGATGACGATGATGTTGTGGTTGTTCGTTGGGCCTTTGGAACGGGCCATTCCGCGACGAGCCTCCAGATTGGGCTGTAAGAACCGTTCCGTTGCGGTGATGGCGCCATCGCGGTTCAGCGACCGTTCAGATGTTTAACAATGCAGTTCGCGCGATGTTCCATCGCTGCCGGTTCAAGCGCCTGCCCGCCGTCCCAAAAGATGGCTGGAACATAGGAGATCGCTGGCAGTTCGGGTTCGCCTCAGACGCTACTCCAAGAGGCGTCTGTTGAAGACGGGTGGGCAACACCTGGCCGGCCCGCGCCTGTCCCTCTCAGGCGTGGGCTTCAGGCCCCGGCAGAACCTGCCGCGCCGCCGTGCAGATGTCGCCGCCACAACCACAGGAGACAGCAATGAAGCATCAAACCTCATACGAACTTCAATCGGTGGCAATCGTCGACCGGCTCGGCTTGATTCCCCTTGCGACGAGAAGGCAGAGGATCGAGCGGTGGGCGGAACTGCTCGACCGCAACCCCCAGCGTTGCCTCTCGGCGCTGACGGGCACCGAATATGTCGATCCCGGCGTCCGTGAGCGGGTGCGGGCGGATGGCTCCGCGCTCGCGGTCGCCTTCGATGATCCGCTGCTGCGCGCGGCCGGGTTGCAATCGGACACCTATGGCGAGGCGAAGCGCTTTTTCGAACTGTCCGATTGGCAATTGCATGACGTGGTCTGCAGTTGCCATGCCGGCGCGACCATGCAGGCCA
>NZ_RZRX01000609.1:0-811 GCF_003997405.1 Mesorhizobium sp. M2A.F.Ca.ET.042.01.1.1 | reverse complement strand
CTGCATTATGAGCCCAGTCCGACCGGAACCGGAAAGTCATGGCTAGCCTGCGCCTTCGGCCGGCAAGCGGCACGGCTTGATCATTCCGTGCTCTGTGTGCGCGTGCCGCGCCTGTTCGAGGACCTGGCGCTCGCCCGCCTCGATGGCCGCTTCCCGCGCCTCATCGACTAGCTCACCCGAGCGCAACTGCTCATCCTCGACGACTTCGGAACCCACAGCCTCACCGACCAACAGCGCTTTCATCTGTTCGAAATCGTCGAAGAACGCTATTGGCGCAAATCCACCATCATCACCGCCCAGGCTCCGGTGGCCAGATGGCACGCCGACGCCATTCTCGACAGGATCGTGCACAACGCCCACCGCAATCGTGCTCCAGGGCGACAGCATGCGAAAGCAAAAGGCGGCGCCCCTCTTGACCAGCGCCGAAAACGGCGAAATCAATCGCCCATGACGACAACGAGGCACCCGAGGACCACCGCCGCCAAACTGTCCGGGACTTAGTGAAACGCCTGGCGACTTAGTGGAATCCCTGTCCGGCTTTTGCGAAATACGCAAGCACTACACCGGCATGCTCTGCTTCGCGACCCATCCGAGATCAATGCACCATATTTGCCCGGTCACAACGCCAGCTAGCCAAGCTCGCGATTCTTCCAGCTCGGACGAGGTGGCGTTTCACTTCGGGTCTGGCATCGGAAAAGGTGCTATCGACCAACTGATCAAATCGGCGGCACGCTCAACTATCGCCTCAGCTTGTGCATTGGTAGCTGAAACGGCCGTGATGTATCCCAGAGGGTCTCGGTAGTCGCCTCTT
>NZ_RZRX01000608.1:0-813 GCF_003997405.1 Mesorhizobium sp. M2A.F.Ca.ET.042.01.1.1 | reverse complement strand
GACCAGGATTCTCTTGGCTTCGAAACCCCCGCGCTTGCCCTCGACTTGAAGTCGAGAAGCGGCCCGATCGTGGTGAAGATCGAGTATTCGATACCGGAAACCAATGTCGAAGCTTTCCTCGACCAGATGCGGGAACGGCGCCGGGTGCAAAGCGGGGTCGGCGCTCGGCACTGGAACCTCCAGCGCGATCTGCAGGAGCCTTCACAGTGGACAGAGACATTCCGGACGCCGACCTGGATGGACTACCTTCGCCTCAACCATCGCCTGACCGCCGCGGACAAGGAACTGGATCAGCGCCTCCTCGAATTGCATGCGGGAGAGGTTCCACCCCGTACCAGGCTCGCTATAGAGCGGCCGACCGGGTCGACTCGTAGGCGGGAGCAGTCGGGAAGCTTCTTTTTTCGACGGTGATCGCATCTTTCGACGGTGATCGCATCGACGCGTCACTGTCATGAACCCGTCGCGCTCGAAGCGCAGCCAAGCCGAGGTTTTCAATTGCTGTCTGAGGTCGCGCTGGCGAGTTGAGTAGCACCTGCGCGCCTGAAGGGGCGCATCGGGTGCTCGTGAACCGAGCCCGCTTGTCTTCGCGTCGCTCAGGCGGTCTCGGCCATTCGGCTTCGCCCCCTGGCGCGGGCAGCCCTCGCGGGCTGTGCCGGTCGCCGCCCCAGGGGCGGCGTTGTTTTTTGATTTGGCCTTCCCGGCGGCGCGGTGCGGGCGGCTCTCCCTTCTAGGCCCGCCGCGGCGGCCCGCAACCCTTCGCTTGCGCTCCGGGTCCTCCACTTGCGTTCCGGTCCTTCGGATGCAGGCCACCTC
>NZ_RZRX01000607.1:0-816 GCF_003997405.1 Mesorhizobium sp. M2A.F.Ca.ET.042.01.1.1 | reverse complement strand
CTGCCGCCGCGGCGCACGCCCTCGGCATAGACATGTGCATCACGTTCCGAAACACCGGACTCCGTCAGCGCCCCGACGATGCCGCCGGCGGCTCCGCCCACCACAGCGCCGCCGACCGCGCCTACAGCCGTAGCCGCGAGCCAACCTGCCGCCACGACGGGTCCCACTCCCGGGATGGCCATGATCCCGAGCCCGGTAAGGAGCCCGCCCGCGCCGCCGACGAGCGCCCCAAGGCCGGCGCCGGCGGCGGCATCTTCACCGGCGTCTGAAGTCTCGTCCTGCCGATACCGATTGTCGGAATTGTTGGCCACGATGCTGATGTCGTCTCGCGGCACGCCGATCGCTTCCAGTTCGCTTACCGCGTCGGCGGCGTCCTGATAGTCATCGAAAAGTCCGGTGACAGTCGTCATGTTTCACTCCATTTCTGAATGGTTATTGAGCGCCGGCAACAACGTTGCCTTTGAAATCGAGCGCGACGGCAACCTGCTTTCCGTCTTTCTCGGCGGTGCCGCGCCAGATGCCCTGGTCATCCTTCGTCAGGGCGCTGACCTTCGAGAAGCCGGCATCCTGGATCCGCGACTTCGCCTGCGCTTCGGTAAAGCTGTTCGCTCCAGGCACCGGGGCGGATGCATTCTGGTCTGTGTCTGTCGCGGCTGGTACGGTGCTGGTCGTTGCCGTATTGTCGGTTTTGCCTGAGGCGATCTTTTCGATCATCTCCTGGTGCATCTTGAGTGTCGGCAGCGTCTGCTGGGCAAATGCCTTCAGTTCCGCGTTGTCGCCGTCGGCCGCATAGTCCTGGAATAGCTTGACCGCGTC
>NZ_RZRX01000606.1:0-823 GCF_003997405.1 Mesorhizobium sp. M2A.F.Ca.ET.042.01.1.1 | reverse complement strand
CGTCACATCCGACCACACCAGCCCATCCGCAAGGCTCAGTTGTCCAAGCACGCGATCGACCATCCGAATCATCTCCCCTTCATGCCGGACCTACGGAATCACCAACTCAGTTCCGTGCAAAGCCCTCACAAGGGGAGAGGTAAGAAACTCACCGCCCTTCGCGATACCACATCGAGCCGATGGCGAGCAGCAAGAGGCCGAGGCCGAGAAAGCCGCCGAACAGCGGCACGCGCGATACGGCCTTGAGCGTGCTGTCGTCGGTGGTGCGCAGGCCTATCCAATCGTCACCCGAAGCCGCCGCCGAAGAGCGGATCGGCACGATCGACGGCAGGGCCACGCCACCGGCGAGATTGGCGAGCGTGGATGACGGCGCCAGCCGCCGCACGCTGCCGCCGGTCGCTTCGGCCGGCGCCTTGAGCCTGTCCTCTGTCGAGACCACGTCCTGGAATTCCGGCGCGTTGACCGGACCGACATGGGCGAGCGCCGTGAGATCGCCATTGCCGATCTGGTAGAGTCCGATCTCGCTGGTTCGCAGGCTGCCGGTGAAGATGCCGGGCTCGGCTTTCTCGAGCTTCACCGTCACGGTCTTGCCGGAGGGCGTGATGACCTGGGCGGGGCCCGGATCGTCGCTCATCGTCTGGCGGCGGATCTCCAGCATCATGCCGCGGCCGTCGGCCGTCAGCCGTTCCTCTTCCAGCTCGGGCTCCTTCATCAGCCAGTGGGCGATGCGGCGATAAAGCTGCACATGCGGGCCGCCGCCCTCGAAGCCACGCGCCCACAGCCAGCCTTGGTCCGACAAGAGCATGCCCACCCGGCCTTCACC
>NZ_RZRX01000605.1:0-849 GCF_003997405.1 Mesorhizobium sp. M2A.F.Ca.ET.042.01.1.1 | reverse complement strand
GAAAAGACGGAACGTTAGCACGGAGTGCTGAAACTGGTATCTGGAGATCGCTTGGCTCTTCACTTCTGGCTCGACGGCATCGCCCAACGCCGTGCAAGGTCTACGTCAACTCAATGGCTGGATGGGATCACTTGCGCCATACCGCATGGCCCAGGCGGCATGCGGTACGGCTTTGCATGGCCGACGGATGGATCGACGATTACAACGAAATCCATCCGGTGAATCTGCTTTGTTGCTGGCCTTGGCTCTGAATCGGAGCCGGCAAGCCTGATGACAAGCACGCCCAACCGATGAACAAGGAGATTGCCAAAGGCCGACTTGCCGATGAGCGCTTGGAAACCTTTCTCTGCCGCCTATGGAAGATCAGCCCCCGTGTGAGGCGACAGAGAAGTTCATTCCGTGGTCGACGATTTCTTTTGTCACATGTCCGACAAAGTCGGACATGTGACAGGCAATACAAGCCCTATCCTGTTCTTCAAATAGGATGTTCTCCGTGGCACGGTTTATGCTCCGATATCGGCAAACACGTCGCCGACTGGGGAGAACCCTCCGTGACCACACTCACCGACCATTCTGCTTCCGACTTCTCAGGCGAAGTTCCGATGAGCCGTATTGCGCATGAGAGATTTGAATTCTCCGATGCCGATTGGCAAGAGCGTCATGCCGTTACACACATTGACCAGTTGCGCGAATGGATGGCAGGTGACGCCGACGAGACCCTGTTGCGAGACGTTGAGCTCGGACTAGAGCGCGCACCGATGGCGATGCGGATCACGCCGTACCTGCTGAACTTGATCAATTGGTCGGACTTCCTCCAAGACCCAATCCGGCGACAATTCATTCCCATTG
>NZ_RZRX01000604.1:0-852 GCF_003997405.1 Mesorhizobium sp. M2A.F.Ca.ET.042.01.1.1 | reverse complement strand
GTTATTGAATGATTTTTTCTTGGACGGCGATTAGCCGCCTCAAGTTCAGGTCCGTTTTGGCACAGACCTCGCGGCTAACGCGCCGTTTACCATGGCGCCAACTCGACGTGCTTTGCGGGGCCGGCATCACAATATTTGCCTTGGGGCGGTCGCTGGCACCCGCCAGCCTTATCCATTCCTTAAACGCTGGATGCGAGTTTCAAGGCATTGATTGAGTCACCTGCCAGGCAGGATGTTTTTTACCACCGGGTACGCGTGCGTTGAGTTCGATTTCAGCCAGATACGTTCAATTGCCCGGCGCGGTTGCCGCCGGCTGCGAACGCTTGGTTCACCCCACCGTGACGAGTGAGGCGGAACGTTTGCGCCAGCGCCGCTTCATCGGGGTCATGCTCGCCTCGCCCTTCCTTGCCGCGGGTGCCGCGGTGACGCTAGTCACCTCGAGCCTCGGCGCGGCCGTCACCATGGCCGCCATCTTTGCCGCTTTCGGCTTGTGCTGGTTCGCCGCGCTTCTGGTCGCCGCCACTGGCCACATGGCGCTCGCCGGCCGCATGGCGGTCGCCTTGGGCGGCCTCGCGCTTGCCGGCGCAATAGCGGCGGCAGGGGGACTGGCCTCGCCGGTCGCGCTGCTTGGCTTGGCATTGCCGATCGAGACCTGGTGGGTCTCCGGGTCGCGGCGTGCCGCGCTATCGAGCGTGCTGGCGGCGGTCGCCGCGATCGTTCTGCAGCCCTTTGCCGGCCAGCTCCTGCCGCCTGGCGAAATCGCCGCCTGGCACTGGCTGCTGCCGCTGGCCTGGGCGCTGACATTGTTGCCGCGTGCCGCCGCCTTCGCCAATCCTGCCGGCCTGCGGCCGG
>NZ_RZRX01000603.1:0-865 GCF_003997405.1 Mesorhizobium sp. M2A.F.Ca.ET.042.01.1.1 | reverse complement strand
CTCTTGGTAACGGGCGTGACGAGCGATGCCGGAATTCGTCTCGAGCTGAGAGACCTCAGCCGATCCCCGGCGGCTCAGATGATAACGGCCATCATCGAGGCGATAACCAAGCATGAAGGTTGGGAGGGGTGCGACGTCTGTTCCGCACGCAGCGACGGCGCTATCTGTCCCATCTTCGAAAATCGCCGACGGCTGATGGGCATCGGCCAAGATGATCCCTTCAAGACGCGACTAGCGGCGGTCATTGAACTCAGCGAGCGCAACGGGAGCCATTTTCCGGTACGTCAGCTCCTGGCCTTGATCGCCAACAGCATCCTCGGCCATCCTGACGCCCGGGACGGCTTGATGACATGCGCCGACGTGCCTGCGCTGCAGGATGCCGGGCAGCTCGATCTTGCGAGCATCTACCGCAACATTTTTGGCGAAAACTTGAAGCCGAGCAGGGCGGAGAAGACAGAACTTTTCCGCAAGCTCAACGCGTTCGGGATCGGCGCGGAAACGAGCAATCGGGTTGACAATCTGCTCGTCTATGGCGCCGACGATCCGGCCTATAAGGCCGACTACGATGAACTTGTCGTCTCGGATCCTGTGTACGGAGCGACAGCCGCCTTCGCCAGCGCTCAACGCACCTACCTCGAGGGCGCGGATCTCAATGAACGCACCGCTTTCCTTGGAGCGCTTCGCGCACAACGGCAACGCCTGTTCTTTACGATGCCGGAGTCCAGGATCGACGAGTACGATCTCTGGGACCTCAGCGTGTTTCGTTATGCGGGCCTCTACATCGAAACGGCGCATAAAATCTCAGCCGGACAGGCCGCGCCTCGGCAGGCGGTTAGCATGATCGTCCGAGGGCTCAATCGTATCT
>NZ_RZRX01000602.1:0-865 GCF_003997405.1 Mesorhizobium sp. M2A.F.Ca.ET.042.01.1.1 | reverse complement strand
GGCACTATCCAGGGCACCATCTCGGCCAACCCCGTCATCAGCCTGGCCAGCAACAACACGCTGAGCAACATCACCATCACCGGCGGCGCCGACGGCATCTTCGGCAACAATGCCGCCGGCACCAAGCTGACCGATGTCACCGTCACAGGCGCCGGCGGCAACGGCGCCGACTTCACCGGCAATTCGACGAGCGTCAGCGCCTCCAACTTCACCGCGACCGGCAACGGTCTCGACGGCCTGCATATCGAGGACAACGGCACCTACAACTTCACCGGTACGACGACGCTCAACGGCAATGCCGATGACGGCCTCGATATAACCGGACAGGGCACCTACACCTTCGCCACCGTCAATGCCCAGAACAACACCGACCGCGGCATAACGGTGCAGGGCACGTCGAGCGGCGGCAGCTTCACCACCACCGGTGGCACGATCTCCGGCAATGGCGGCACTGCCGTCTTCATCGACCCGATAACCGCCCATGTCGTGCTCGATTCCATCACCCAGAGCGGCGGCGTGTCGGGCGTCATCCTCGACCAGGTGTCGGGCAGCTTCACCATCAATGGCGCGACCAATATCTCGAACACCACCGGCCCGGCGATCGCGATCAGCAACTCGCCGGCATCGATCCGCTTCGGTGACATCGCCATCACCAATCCCGGCGCTGATGGCATGTCGTTCAGCGGCGTCAACGCCGCCGTGGTCGCCGGCAACATCGTCATTTCCGGGCTCGGAGCCAGCACCGGCCTGGACTTCTCCGGAAGCCAGGCCAATTTCACCGCGCAGTCGCTCAATCTTACCGGTACCGGCGCGGCCGGCTCCATCGGCATCGACCTCACCTCGCCCAGCGCCGGCGGTGCGGTCA
>NZ_RZRX01000601.1:0-866 GCF_003997405.1 Mesorhizobium sp. M2A.F.Ca.ET.042.01.1.1 | reverse complement strand
GTCAAATATGGTAGCGCAATGAAAAACCGGATCGCGCTTGCGCTTTCTCTCTCAACCGTCATGGCGCCATTCGGCGCCCATGCGGACAACACGACCTCGATGCGTATCGCGGCGGCCTTTGCACTGCCGGCCCGCCCGGCGGTTTCGACCTTTTCCGATGCGGATAACGGTTCGACGATTGGCGGCGGGTGTGCGCCGACCGATCGCAGGCAAGCCGCGGCCTTGGTGCGCCAGATCGCCGAGGACGAAGGCTTCGATCCCGATCTGACCGAGGCGGTTGCCTGGGCGGAAAGCGACATGGGCGGCAATCAAGGGCCGTCTCGCACGGGCGCGCTCGGCATCATGCAGCTTATGCCAGCGACAGCGTCGCGTCTCGGTGTGACTGACAGATGTGACGCGAAAGCCAATATCCATGCGGGCGTCCGCTATCTGAAAGCGCTTTATGATGAGTTCCATGATCCCCTTTTGATGTTGGCGGCCTACAATGCAGGCGAGCAGAACGTCTACAAGGCCAACGGCATCCCGGTGAACGACGAGACCACGAACTACGTGGTCAAAGTGCTCAATCGCTGGAAGCTCGGCAAGCTGATCAAAGGTCCCGTTCCCAACCCTGTTGACGATCATCACGCAGCCGCGACCGGCGCGGTTGATGGCGTCGCCTGGCAAGACGGTCACGTCATCGATTTTGACAACTGAAAAAGGAGCGAGATGAGGATGGATTATAAAAAGGCGGGCAAAATCGCCCTGCAGTTCACGGCCGCCGCGGCGGTCGGCATGGCGCTCGCGCCGGTGAGCGCATACGCGCAGTCAGCCGCCCCGGTCGAGGGCGTGCTGGAATGGTTCGTCGGTGTCCTGCAGGGCAGCAT
>NZ_RZRX01000600.1:0-867 GCF_003997405.1 Mesorhizobium sp. M2A.F.Ca.ET.042.01.1.1 | reverse complement strand
GGTTCGACATAGGGCTCAAAGGGCGGATTGGACCACATGGAAAGCGGACCGGTAGGCACCACGTCCACGTGTCCGTTTAAGATGAGGCTGCGCCCTTTACGGCTCCGGCTGAGACTTTTGCCAACGACGTTGAGTGCCTGCGCATAAGGTTCGAGCACGGGCGAGAAGCCGGGCAGGCCGGCAAGATCCTGGTCGTTGATCTCCCACACATCTGTCTCGTATCCGCGGCTGCGAAGTGAGTCCGCTAAATAGCATTGAATCGGCTGCTCATGGCCGCGAATGGACGGAAAGCGGCAGAGTTGTTTAAGGAAATCCGTCTGTCGGTCAAACGCGCGGTCCACCGCGCGCAGGACGGTCTGGCGAAAATTTGCATCCATGGTCTTCACTCAAAAACTGCAGGGGGCCGCGCAAGGATGAGCGGTGCACCAGTCTTGGCCTGCACCTCCTCTATCGGAACACCGGCGAACACTTCGACAAGCTCAAAGCCATGTAGTGACACGTCGATGACCGCAAGGTCGGTTATGATCCTATGAACGCACCGCTGCGCGGTCAGCGGCAATGTGCACTGCTCTACCAGCTTCGGTTTTCCGGCCTTATCCACGTGTGTCGTCAGCACGACGACGCGCCGTGCCTTCTGCGCCAGCTCCATCGCGCCCCCTGTCCCGGGCGTGAACCTTCCCGGTATCATCCAGTTGGCGAGATCTCCGTTGCTCGCAACCTCAAAGGCCCCCAGCATCGTGAGATCGAGATGTCCGCCGCGAATCATCGCGAATGAGACCGCACTGTCGAAGTAGGAAGCGCCGGCGAGCGTGGTGGTGTAGTTGCCGCCGGCATCGATGAGATTTCGATCGGCTGCGGTGTTTTTGG
>NZ_RZRX01000005.1:0-64641 GCF_003997405.1 Mesorhizobium sp. M2A.F.Ca.ET.042.01.1.1 | reverse complement strand
GGCCTGCGCATGGCGCGTGCCGCGCAGGCAGCCGCGCAGCCTGTAGAGCGCGCTGTAATAATCGACATAGGGAAAGCTGCTTAAGTCTCGCGCCAGCTCATACTCCATCACCGCCTCGTGCCAGGCGTCGAAACCGGCGCTGACATCGACGAGATGCTCGGGCCGGAAACCTTCGTCGTCCTCCCAGTTCTCGCCGAACAGCAGGAGCTGCGGCGTATGCGCGGGTTGGGCGCGCTTCAGCGTCGGCAGCGCCGAGAAGAAGATGCCGGTCTGGGTGAGATGCGCCGCGGCGCGGTGGTCCTTGTGCCAGCTGCCGTGCCAGTGGGTGATAACGACCTCCGGCTTCAGCTCGCGGATGACGTCGCAGACCTGCAACGCTGTTGCGTTGTCGTTGGGCAGGAAGGCGTCGCGCAGCTTCATGTTGCGCATGGCGACGCCGAGCCGCGCGGCGGCCTTCGCCGCCTCGTCCTCCTTCTGTCCCGAATAATGCTCCGGGATCAGGCAGGGATGGCCCTGCTCGCCCATCGACAGATGCAGGAAGGTGACCTGCGCTCCATTCTTGGCGGCCGCCGCCGCCAGAGGTCCGGCGATGACCTCGGCGTCGAAGGCATGCGCCCCGACGACCAGGATCGAGCGCGCGGTATAGACCTTGTCCTCGATCATTTCATGCCTCCCCCGGCGCCGACGCCCTCGCGAATCTGGCGCGCCAGCAAACAATACATGATCAGAATCGGCGCCATGGAGATCGCCAGCGAAGCGAACACCAGGCCCCAATCGGTGCGGAACTGCCCGACGAACACGCTGATGGCCAGCGGCACCGTCTTGTAGCGGTCGTCGAAGATGAAGATCAGCGGGAAGAAGAAGTCGTTCCACACCGCGATCGCCGTGAAAATGGCGACGATCGACACCGCCGGCTTCACCATCGGCAGCACGATCTGGAACAGGATACGCGTCTCGCCGGCGCCGTCCATGCGCGCCGCCTCGTCGAGCTCGGAGGGCAGCACGCGCATGAAATTGGCGAAGATGAAGACGGCGAAGGGAATGCGGATCGCCGAGTAGACGAGGATCAGTCCTGTAAGGGAATCGAGCAGGCCGAGGCTGCGCATCAGCGTGAACAGCTCGACCGAAGCCAGCCTGATCGGCAGCATGATGCCGGAAAGGAAGAGGCCGAGCATGATGCCATTCCAGCCGAGCTTGTAGCGGCTCAGCGGATAGGCGGCCATCGCCGAGACGACGATCGTGAGGATCACGGCGCCGCCGGTGACGACCAGGCTGTTGATGAAATTGTGGCCGAGATCGGCGCGCGTCCAGGCGCTCACGAAATTGTCGAGGGCCCAGCTTTGCGGCAGGCCGAGCCGGTTGTCGTAGATCTCGGCAGTTGTCTTGAAGCAGGAGACGACGAGGATGTAGAGCGGCAAGAGCACGGCGGCCGTCCACACCAGCAGGATGATCCAGCCGGGCAGTCGCGCCAGCTTCTGTGGGATAGCCAATGCTTGAACGGACGTGGCGCTCATAGCTCGACCGTCCGCTTGTCGAAGAAGCGCAGCATCAACAGCGTGCCGATGCTGAGGATCAGGAACAGCATGGTGCCCAGCGCCAGCGCCAGCCCGATGTCGGTGATGCCGACCGCGCCTTCGGCGCCGAAGGCCAGCCTGTAGAAATAAGTCACCAGCGTGTCGGTCGCGTAGCTCGGATTGCCCTGCACGCCCTGCATCACATAGACGATGTCGAACTGGTTGAAGGTGTTGATGAAGGAGAGCGTTGTCAGCGTGCCGAGCGCCGGCATCAGCAAGGGCAGCGCTATCGCATAGAGCATGCGCGCATTGCCGGCGCCGTCGAGCTTCGCCGCCTCGAACACCTGCGGCGAAATCTGCCTGAGGCCCGCCGTATAGATCAGCACCGGCAGGCCCATCCAGTTCCAGGCGTCGACGGCGATCAGCATGCCGAGCGCGGTATGGCTGTTGCCGAGCACGGTCACGCTGCCCTGATGCAGGCCAAGCCTGTTCAGCGCCCATTCGACGATGCCGCCGGGCGCGAGCAGCAGCCGCCACAGCGCGCCGACGATGACGGGGCTGAGCACGGCGGGGAAGAAGAACACCGACTGGAAGAAGGCAGCGCCCCTGCCGCGCAGGAAAAGCAGCCAGGCGAACAACAGGCCGAGCCCGTTCTGCAGCAGCATGATGCCGAAGAACCACGCGACATTGTGCCAGAGCGCGCCGTATAGCCGCTCGCCGCTCGGGAACACGAACAGACGCGAGAAGTTCGCGAGGCCCGCGAACTCCTGCATGCGCAGCCCCTTCCAGGTGAAGAAGCTGCCCCACAGCGACATGAGCAGCGGATAGAGCACGAACAGCCCGTAGATGGCCAAGGCCGGCAGGATGAACAGCACCGCCATGCGCTGTTGCGTGCGCTGGAGGCTGGTCGTGCGGCGGAACTTGGTCATGCGCTGCTCGGTGGGAGTGGACTGCCGGCCATGTCGCGGCCGGCAGCCTGCCTTACTGCTTGGGTTTGAACCAGGTGGCGATCGCGGCCTGCATGTCGGCCGCCAACTTCTCCGGCGCGACATTGCCTTCCACCATGTCGATGATCTCGGATTGCAGCACCGACGACGCCGTCGGCGTCTGCCAGCGGAAGCCGACCAGCGTCAGGTAAGGCGTCGAGTTCTTCGCCATCTCCATCATCTTGGACAAAACCGGATCCTTGACGGTGACGTCGGTGCGGGCCGGCGGCCAGCCGAGCTCGTCGGCAAAGGCCTGTGCGAATTCGGCCGAGGCCATGTAGTTCAGCACCTTGGTCGCCGCTTCCTTGTTCTGGCCTTCCGACACAAGGCCGTAGGAGCCGTCCGAGAAGGCCGAGGTGTAGAGCTTGGTCGATGCGTCGTCGGCCGGGAACGGGAAGATTGAGAATTTCAGCTTCGGGTTCTGCGACTTGAAGCTGCCGTTCTCGAACGAGCCGCCGAAGAACATCGCCGCCTTGCCGCCGATGAACTGCTGCGTCGCCGTGGTGTAGTCGATGCCGGCGAAGCCATCGGAATAGTACGGCTTCAGCTCGGCGAAGCGCTTCAGCGCCGCGACATAGCGCGGATCCTCGAATGTGGACTTGCCGCTCATCATCTCGTCGTAGAAGCCGGGACCGTAGAGCGTCGGCCCGATGACGCCGACGCCGATCTCCAGCTCCCAGGCCGAACCGTTGGCGCCGCCATTGGCGATCGGCGTGATGCCCGCCGCCTTGAGCTTCTCGCAGGCGGCGACGAAGTCCTTGTAGGTCTTCGGGATCTCGATGCCTTGCGCGGCAAAAATCTCCTCGTTGTAGAAGACGCCCATCATCGGCACCGAATAGGGCACGCCGTAGAGCTTGCCGTCGGCGCGGCCGCGCGCGCCGCCAAGGGCCGCGTCCGGCATGTTCTTCAGTTCCGCCACGCTGTCGTCGAGCGCGTCGAGATAGCCGCCTTCGATGAAGGGCTGCAATTCGCCATAGGCCTTGAGCTGCGCGATGTCAGGACCGCGCCCGCCGCGCAGCGCCGTGCTCAGGCGGTTCTGGTAGTCCGCGTCGGGCGTGAACTGGATGTCGACCTTGATATCAGGGTTCTTCTTCTCGAACGCCTCGAAGATGCGATGCATGGCGGCCTCGTCCTCGGTGCGCCAGCTCCACAGCGTCACTGTCGAGTCGGCGCGAGCCGGCAGCGTCGTAAGGATACCCACGCCGGCAGCAGCGAGGCCGCCGATCAGGCCAAGCGCGGCGCGCCGGTGTATGGAAAGCATGCTCATTGCCAGTTCTCCCATTTTCTCGGTTTTGAGGTCCGCATCGCAGCAGCCCGGAAGCGTTCGTTTGCCTTTTCGCAAAGTCATTATAACGACATGATGCCACGAGCAAGGGGGCGCAGACATGTTGAGGGCTTCGCTCGATCGGGGATGGGATAGGAAGAGATATTTCATCTACTTGATTTTATTTTACTATTTTGTGAAAATCGACGCCGCCGAGTTTTTTGGTCCACAGATCTGATCCGAACGTTCGCACGCGAGGGCTTGCGCGTTTGCTCAAACTTGTCATAACGTCATTGCTCTTGTTGCAGCTTGTGTGGAGGATGCCGATGTCGCTTGCCTGGATCTCGAAGCTGACGCTTGCCGCGGGGCTCATCGCGCTGCCCGCGACCGGCTGGGCGCAATCGGTCAACATCTCCTATCTGACGCATTGGTCGCCGGAGACGGTGGCTCTGCTCGAGGCGGCGGCCAAGGATTTTTCCAGGCAGCATCCGGATGTCGCCGTCACCGTGCGCGCGGTTCCTTTCGGCGATCTCTTGACCACGCTGCGCTCGCAGGGGGGTTCCTCCGACGGCCCGACGATCGGCGGCATCTACGATCTGTGGCTGCCGGAACTGGTTAAGGACAAGCTCGTCGCCCCAGCCCCCGATGCTGTTGCCAGTGAGGTGAAGAGCGCCTGGCCAGCCGGCGTCGTCAGCGCCGCTTCCGTCGGCGGCACGCTTTACGGCATCCCGAACGAGATCGACGTCTACGCGCTGAACTACAACAAGGAACTGTTCAAGGCGGCCGGCATTGCCGCCCCGCCCAAGACCTGGGCCGAATTCAAGGATGCCGCCGCCAAGCTGACCGACAAGGACAAGGGCCAGCAGGGCTTCGGCATGATCAACTCATGGGCAGCGGGCGTGGTCCATCCTTTCGCCTCGCTGCTCGTCTCCAATGGTGGCAACCTGGTCAAGGATGGCAAGCCGGCGCTGGATAGTCCCCAGGCCGGCGAGACCTTCGCGCTCTATGAAGACTTGATAAAATCCGGCGCGAGCAATCCGGCGATGGCGACGGCGGACGCCAACACCACCGGTCCGTTCCTCGACAATTTCGTCTCCGGCAAGACCGGCATGATCATCATGGCCAACTGGTGGGAAAGCGCGCTCAAGACCGGCATGGGCGACAAGTTCGCAAACGTCGCCACCGCTCCCATCCCCGTCGGCCCGAGCGGCGACAAGCCGCATTCGATCTCCTATTCCTGGATGACGGTCGTCAACGCCAAGGCGGGCGAGGCCGAGCAGAAGGCGGCCTGGCAATTCCTCGCCTGGCTGAACAGCCCGAAGTCGGGCAAGAACGGCGCTTCGGCCATGTCGGACATTTTGATGTCGATGGGCATCCTGCCGTCGCGCACCTCCGACATCGAAGCGCATAAGGATAAGCTCGGCTCGGAATTCCTCTCCGGCTACGTCTCCGTGCTCGCCGATGCGCAGCCTTTCCCTGTCGTGCTCGGCGGTCAGGAGTTCTCGGAATCCCTGCAGCAGACGCTCGAGGCGTTGCAGTATGGCCAAGTCTCGGCCAAGGATGCGCAGGCGAACGCGCAGGCCGACGCCACGTCGATCCTGGAGCGCGCCGCCAAGTAAGTTCGGGTCCCTGACCGGAAGCAGGTGAATGGCCAAAGCTTTTCGTGCCTCGGCGGGCATCATGCTGGCGCCCGCCGTGACATTGATCGGCGTGTTCGTGCTGTTGCCGATGCTGCTGACCATCTGGCTGTCCTTCCAGGACTGGTCGACGCAGACGCCCTTTTCCGAGGCGAGCTTCATTGGCCTCGGCAATTTCCACGAGATCTTCGGCCCCACCTCGGTCGGCCGTGATTTCAAGACGGCGCTCCTCAACACGACGATCTACACCGCACTGTCGGTCGTCCTCATCCTGCCGCTGTCTGTGGTCTTCGGACTGCTGGTCTATCAGCGCGACGTCGCCGGCGGCACGGCGCTGCGCACCGTATTGTTTTCGACCTACATGGTGCCGATGATCGCGGTGGCGCTGGTCTGGTCGAAACTCTATGCGCCGAGCGAGGGCCCGCTCAACCAGTTGCTCGGCCTGGTCGGCATCGGTCCGCAACCCTGGCTTTCCTCACCGCGCTCGGCGCTGGTCTCGATCGTGCTGCTCAATGTCTGGCAGCAGGTCGGCTATTTCACCGTATTGGCCATCGCCGGGCTGACGCAGATCCCCGGCAGCCTCTATGAGGCGGCGACGCTGGACGGCGCCAACGGCCGCGAGCAGTTCCGCTTCATCACCTTGCCCCTGCTTCGCCGCACGCTTCTCTTCAGCGCCGTCATCGCCATCATCAACGCCGTGCAGGTGTTCGAGCCGGTGGCGCTGATCACGCAAGGCGGGCCGGTGGGCTCGACCAATGTGCTCACCTACCATATCCGCCGCGTCGGCATCGAACGCGCGCAGGGCGGGCTGGGCTCGGCCATGGCGGTGATGCTCATGCTGTCGCTGATCGTCTGCGTCTCGGCGCTGTTCGCCTTCGTCAACCGCAAGGACAGCGAATGAGCGCGGCTACCCGATCGCTCGCTCGCAAGCGCCCTTCGGGCCGCAAGGCGCTGCTTGCGAGCGCCATGCTGCTGGTCGCCGTCGCCTCCGCCTTCCCGCTCGCCTGGATGGTGCTCTCCAGCCTGAAGACGCCGGCCGAGACCATGCACGTGCCGCCGGTCTGGATCCCGCGCATGCCGACCCTCGAAGCCTACGAAAAGGTCGCCGGCGTCATCAATGTCGGTCGCTCGATGTGGAATTCGCTTGTCATCGCCTCGGTGACCACCGCCGGCATCCTGGTCACCAGCATGATGGCCGGCTACGCCTTCGCCAAATATTCCTTCCGCGGGCGCTCGCTGCTCTTCTCGGTGCTGATCGCCACCATGTTCCTGCCGCCGATCGTGACGCTGATCCCGCTCTACCGCATGGTCGGCTCGCTGGGCTTGAGCGCCAGCCTCGCCGGCATCATCGTGCCCAACCTCGCCAACGCCTTCGGCATCTTCCTGATGCGCCAGTTCATCGCCGGCGTGCCCGACGACCTGATCGACGCAGCGCGCATGGACGGCGCCTCCGAGCTTCTCATCCTTTACAAGATCGTGGCGCCGAGCATAGCACCCGCGATTGCCGCGCTGGCGCTGTTCGCCTTCGTCTATCACTGGAACAGTTACCTTTGGCCGCTGACCGTGCTGCAGGGCAATGCCGACGCCTATCCGATCGTCATCAGCCTCAGCCGGCTGCTCAGCTACAATCGCGGCGCGGTCAACACCGGCCTGGTGATGGCCGGCGCGACGCTCGCCGTGCTGCCGCCGCTGGTGCTCTTCGTGTTCCTGCAGCGCTTCTTCGTCGATTCGATCGTTGGTTCGGCGATCAAAGGTTAGTTTGCGAGAGTCGCTCAGCCAGCCTCATCGACATTCGGCAATTCAAGCGCGGAACGCAGTAAGCCGCGATCGCGCCTGTAGAGGGTAGAATATGTCACCGGCTCCAACAAATCGGCGTAAGGTTGGAAATCCGCGATGCGCTTGTTGAAGGGTATCGCCCCGCAGCCGGGAACCAGACAATCCCGATTTCCCTTCGGACAGCGGTTGAAGGAGCAAAGCCGGCCAAGGTAGTGGTCGCTGCCGGGCTCGAACAGGAAAACGTCGAGCTGATGGTCGGCGACACTGATGCCAAGCCCGGCTTCGAACGCCCGCCGCAGCGCCGCGGCGCCCTTACGGCGCAACTCGCCAAGCCGGTGTTGCGAGTCGACCCAGACAGCCAGGTCGAGGTCGCTGCATTCATGCCAAACTTCGATACCCGCGCGGCGGAAGTCGCTGAACCTCGGAATCTCCTTCCAAAGCGGTTTCGCCACCGAGCCGATGACGGCGATCGCCTCGATTTCGGGGAACGCCATCCAGGACTGCGTGACGACATCGGCGGCCTGGCGGAATTCGCGCTGGCGCCGCAGGAGGTAACGGTTCTGCTCTTCGATCTGCGCGCGCTTCATGATTCACCGAGGCAGCTTCATCAGACTGCGTTTGCGGCCATCGGAGGCTGAGTTTGGCAAGCCGTCAAGAGCGCGACTGCCCCTCACTTAAATCTCGCCTGCGTCCAAGCACCTCCAGCCGCGTTCGACTCCACCGCCGCTGCGACGAACTTCACGCCGCGCGCGCCGTCGACCACGTCGGGCACCTGCGCTGCCCGCGCGGCATCGACCGCACCGCCCGCGCGATGCGCGCGGATAATGTCGGCGGCGTCGCGGTAGAAATTGGCGAAGGCCTCGATATAGCCTTCCGGATGCGCGGCCGGCATGCGCGACACGCGCCTCGCTTCCGCCGTCGCGCCATGGCCGCCGCGCACCAGCGTGCGCGTCTCCTCGCCATAGGGCGAGAAGCGCAGTTCCTCGGGCCGCGATCCAGACCATTCGAGCCCGGCCTTCTCGCCATAGATGCGCACAGAGAGGTCGTTGTAATGGCCGGGCGAGGTCTGGCTGGCGAGGATCGTGCCGCGCGCCCCACCTGTCCAGCGCATCAGCACATGCGCGTTGTCGTCCAGCCGCCGTCCGGGCACGGCGGTGAAGAGGTCGGCCGAAACCGCCTCAGCCTCGAAACCGGAAATGAAGCTTGCCAGGTTGAAGGCATGCACGCCGATATCGGCAAGCACGGCCGATTGGCCGGCGCGCGCCGGATCGGTGCGCCATTCCGCCTGCTTCTGGCCCTCGGCGTCGATCGGCTTGGTCAGCCAGTCCTGGATATAGGCGCCGTGCACCGACACGATGCGGCCGAGCTCGCCCGCCGCCACCATTTCGCGCGCCTGGCGGACCATGGCGTAGCCGGTGTTGTTAAGCGTGACGACGAAACGGCGCTGCTTCGCTCGCGTCAGCACCACCAGCGCCTCGGCCTCGCCAAGCGTCGTCGACAGCGGCTTGTCGCAGATGATGTCTATGCCGGCTTCGAGGAAGGCGGTGGCGATCGGCGCATGCAGATGGTTGGGCGTGACGATGACCACCGCCTCGATGCCGTCCGGCCGTGCCGCTTCGGCCTTGGCCATGGCATGGTAGTCGGCATAGCTGCGCTGCGGCGCGATGCCGATCTCGGCGGCGGAGACCGCGGCGTTTTCCGGGTCGGAAGACAACGCGCCGGCGACCAGCGCGATCTGGTCGTCGAGCCGCATGGCGAGGCGATGCACGGCGCCGATGAAGGCGTTGCGGCCGCCTCCGACCATGCCGACCCGCAGGCGTTGACGCGACGTACCATCGGCGGTTGCATAGACCATGATTGCGATTATCCTCCCCAAGTTTCGATATGCCGGTCGGTGCGGATGTTGTGACCGGCGACGGCTGTTTTCGAATGATATTTCTATTTTTTGTTTTGTAAAACGATTGTGCCGCGTTAGCTTTTTACCCTCGGTCCAGGTGGCGGACCACATCCGCTGAGCAGGGATCGGATAATGCATCCGATGGTTGGGGTCACGATGAGGCATGTCCTATGAGCGGTCGCGGCAAGGCCGCCGAGGAGCGGCATAGCCTGGAGACGGCAGCGAGGAAGAGGAGCCGATCACTGGCAGCACTTGGCTACACCAAGCCGCAAACCTACGAGGAACTGCGTGCAGTGCTTTCGTCAGGCACCGTGCATTTCCCGAAACGGCTTCGCCAGGTGGCGATCTTCCTCTGGCAGCATCCGAGCGAGGTTGCGTTGGGTACGATCGCGCAGGTGGCGGACCAGGCCGGCGTGCAGCCCTCGACCCTGGTGCGCTTCGCCCAGATCTTCGGCTATTCCGGCTTTTCCGATTTCCAGCTCCTGTTCAAGGATCGCATGAAGGGCTCCTGGCCGGATGCGCAAGGCAGCCCGGATAGGGCCGAGGAGCCGAATGCCGACCTGCATTTCCTCAACGGCATGGTCGGCGCCTGCCAGGCCTCGCTCGGCCGCATCGGCAACAATTTCGATCTCGCCGCTTTCGAGACGATGGCCGATCATTTGGCGGCGGCCGAGCTGATCTATGTCATCGGCAGCAAGCGCGCCTTTCCCGTCACCACCTATCTGTCGCTGACGCTGTCGCAGCAGGGCGTGCGCAATGTGCTGGTCGACAATGTCGGCTCGACCGCGCTGGACCAGGTCGGCTGCATCACGCCGCGCGACGCGGTGCTCGCCGTCTCCTTCAGTCCCTACAATTCGATCACGCCCGATCTCGTCGCTGTCGCGCATGAGCGCAAGGCCCGCATCCTCGCCATCACCGACAGCACGTTTTCGCCGCTGGCAAAACTCTCCGACACCTGGCTGGAAGTGGTCGAGCAGGATTTTGGCGGGTTCCGTTCACTAGCCGCTTCGCTCGCGGTCGGCATAGCCTTGGTCCATGGCGTCGTCGCGCGCCGGACAAATTGACAAGAGCAATTCCAGGAAAATTGTCTGCGGTTTTCCGTCCGGAATTGCGAAAGACAAGGAGATAGAGCGGTTCACCGCTTCCACGGAACGGTGAACCGTTCTAGCACGATTGACTAACGGGAATTATCGTTCCATATTTGAAAAAATGGAAACTTTGTTCCGGGAGGAGGAATGGAGGTTCGTCTCGACGGCAAGGTGGTGCTGGTCACCGGCGCGACGCAAGGCATCGGCCGAGCGATCGCCGAGACGCTTGCGCGCTCGGGCGCTGCCGGCCTGCTGATCACCGGAAGGGATCGAGAGCGCGGCGATGCTGTCGCCGCCGAGCTCACGGCCATGGGCGCCGCCACCGTCTTCGCTGCGGCCGATCTCGGCGATCCCGAAGCCCCGGCGCGGTTGGCCGGGGCCTGCATTGAACGCTTCGGCCGCATCGACGGTCTCGTCAACGCCGCCGGCCTCACCGATCGCGCTTCCTTCACCGACGCCACGCTCGACGATTGGGCGTCGCTGTTTGCCGTCAACGCCCGCGCGCCCTTCTTCCTCATGCAGTCGGCGATCGCCGACATGAAGAAACGCGGCCAGGGCGGTGCGATCGTCAACATCCTGTCGATCAACGCGCATTGCGGCACGCCGGAGCTTGCCGTCTATTCCGCCACCAAGGGCGCACTGGCGACGCTGACCAAGAACGCCGCCAACGCCCACCGCTTCGACCGCGTCCGCGTCAACGGCATCAATGTCGGCTGGACCGACACCCCGGCCGAACGGATCATGCAGGCCGACACGCTCGGCCAGGGTCCGGGCTGGCTCGACGCCGCCAACGCAACGCAACCCTTCGGCCGGCTGTTCTCCGTCACCGACATAGCCAATCTTGCCGTCTTCCTGCTCTCCGACGCGGCCGGTCCGATGACCGGCACGCTGGTCGACCAGGAGCAATGGGTGATCGGAGCCAACCGGTGAGCGCCGAGAACCTCAGCCCCGCGCTGCTCGACCGCTTGCCATCCCAAGTCCGCAAGCCGGCTTACGATCGCGCAGCACTCAAGCCTGGCATCGCCCATCTCGGCGTCGGCGCCTTCCACCGCTGCCACCAGGCCGAATACACCGACGACCTCCTGGCCAAGGATTTCGGCCGCTGGGGATTGGTCGGCATCAACATCCGCCCTCCCCAGCTGACCGATACCCTCGGCCGGCAAGGCGGCCTTTACACGCGGCTGATCCGTCAGAACGACGAGGTCGAGGCGCGCGTCATCGGCAGCATCATGCGCGTCGTCGACAGCCAGGACAATGCCGCGCCGGCGCTGGACGTGCTCGCCTCGCCCGAGATCGAGATAGTCACCATGACGGTGACGGAGAAAGGCTATTGCCACATCCCGTCGAGCGGCGCGCTCGACCTCGACCACCCCGATATCGTCCACGATCTCGCCAGTCCGGAAACGCCGGTCAGCGTGCCCGGCATCCTGGCAAGGGCGCTGGAACTGCGCATGGCCTCGCATGGCCGGCCGGTGACGCTGCTGTCCTGTGACAACATCCCCACCAACGGCACCATTCTTGGCAATGTCGTGCGTGCGTTCGCTAAGCGGCGCGGCGGGAAGCTGGCGGACTGGATCGAAGCCAATGTCGCCTTCCCCTCGGCCATGGTCGACCGCATCGCGCCGGCGACGACCGCGGCCGATATCGATACGGTCGAGCAGCGCTATGGCTACCATGACAGCGCCTTGGTGGTCGGCGAGCGTTTCCGCCAATGGGTGATCGAGAACCGCTTCGCCGGACGCGTGCCGCGTTGGGACCTTGTCGGCGCGAGCTTCGTCGACGACGTCACGCCCTTCGAGCACCTCAAGATGCGCGTGTTGAACGGCGCCCAGACGACGCTCAGCTATCTCGGTGTTTTGGGCGGCTTCGAGCACACGTTCGAGGCGATAGCCGATCCGCTTCTGGCAGGCTTCGTCCGCCGCATGCTGACCGAGGAAACACTGCCGACGCTGATGCCGGTCCCCGGCATCGCGCCGGCGGCCTATGCCGAGCAGAGCCTGTCGCGCCTCACCAACACCGCAATCCGCCACCGCAATCACCAGATCGCCACCGACGGCTCGCAGAAGATCGTGCAGCGCCTGCTCAACCCGATCCGCGACCGCCTGGTGAAGGGCGGGAGCATCGCGCTTCTTTCGGTTCCAGTGGCCGGCTGGATGGCCTATCTGATCAAGGCATCGGCGCGCTTCGGCCGCGCCTGGCAGGTGTCCGACCCCTTCGCCGAGAGAATTGCGACAATCGCCGACCGCGTTGGTTTGGACAGCAAGGCGCTGGCCGATGCGATCCTTGCCATCGACGCCATCTTCGACCCGTCCTTGGCCGCCAACGCGACTTTCCGCGCGCATGTCGTCGCCGGCCTCGACGGCCTGCTCTCGAACGATCCGATGGGCTTTGTCAAACAAGTCTGTTCTGGGCCAACAGATGCGCGGTTGAAGCAGCCGGCTCGATCTGCATAGTTTGTATTGGGAGGCATCATGAAACTTGGACTGCTCACGGCACCATTTCCGGATACTGCTCTCGGCGAGGTCGCCGACTGGGCGCGCTCGGTCGGTTTCGAGGCGCTGGAGATCGCCTGCTGGCCGAAGACTTCCGGGGCCAGCCGCCGCTATGCCGGCACCAGCCATATCGACGTGGACATCTCGGCCGCCGAAGCCGAGGACATTGCCGCCGGGCTTGCCGGCAAGGGCCTGGCCATCTCGGGCCTCGGCTTCTATCCCAACCCGCTCCATCCCGACCGGGCGCATCGCGAGGCGGTGATCGATCACCTGAAGAAGGTGATCGTGCTGGCGAGCCGCATGGGGGTCTCGCTCGTCAACACCTTCTGCGGCGGTGACGCCTCGAAGACTGTCGACGCCAACTGGGAGGACGCGCAAAAGGTCTGGCCGGCGATCAT
The DNA here is from genome assembly GCF_003997405.1 of Mesorhizobium sp. M2A.F.Ca.ET.042.01.1.1. Classification (NCBI taxonomy): domain Bacteria; kingdom Pseudomonadati; phylum Pseudomonadota; class Alphaproteobacteria; order Hyphomicrobiales; family Phyllobacteriaceae; genus Mesorhizobium; species Mesorhizobium sp. M2A.F.Ca.ET.042.01.1.1. Next base: position 51,589 of record NZ_RZRX01000005.1, on the reverse strand, counting down.
CGCCCACGCCCGCGCGCACGGTGTGAAACTCGCCTTCGAGAACTGCCCGATGATCTTCAGCTATGACGAATGGCCGGGCGGGCACAACATCGCCTACTCGCCTTACGTCTGGCGCCGCATCCTCGAAGCCTGGGGCGGCGATGTCGGCATGAATTTCGACCCGTCGCATCTCGTCTGGCAGATGATCGACAAGGAGCGTTTCATCCGCGAGTTCGGCAAGAACATGCTGCATGTGCATGCCAAGGACCTGATGATTGATCATGATGGTTTGTACGAGCGCGGAATCCTTTCGGCTGGCATAGGCTGGCAGGTGCCGCGCATGCCGGGGCTTGGGGACATCGATTGGAGCAGGATTTTTTCGGGCCTCTACCGGGCCGGTTATGACGGGCCGGTCATCATCGAGCATGAGGACCGGCGCTTCGAGGGGACGGATGAGAAGGTCAAGCGCGGCTTCCTGCTTGCCCGCGACGTGCTGCGCCCCTTCATCAAATGACGAAAGCTCGGCGCCGGTCGCATCGACGCCCAGGAACTGAAAAATCGAACTGAACTGAAAAGATCAATGTGGAGGAGTACTGACATGAAAAGACATCTGACCGTGGCCTCGCTACTTGCCGGCGTCGCCTTGCTCGCCTCTGTGGGCGTCTCGGCCGCCGCCGGCAAATACACGATCGGCATTTCCAACACCGTGCAGGGCAATGGCTGGCGCGAGGAAATGATCTGCGCCATGAAGGCGCAGGCGCTCGCTTCCGGCGAGGTGGCGAAGCTCAACATCGCCCACCGCAACACCGACGCCGCCGGCCAGCTCGAGGACATCCGCAACCTGATCAGCGCCAAGGTCGACGCCATCGTCGTCAACCCGGCCGATCCGGCCGGCATCAAGGCGGGCCTCGAGGAAGCCACCAAGGCCGGCATCGTCGTCGTCGCCGTCGACCAGGCGGTGACCGAACCGTCCGCCTACATCATCTCCAACAACCAGGAACAGTATGCCTACTTGGGCGCCAAGTGGCTGTTCCAGCAGATGGGCGGCAAGGGCGAGGTGTTCTACATGCGCGGCGCCGCCGGCGCTTCGGCCGACTCTGATCGCGACAAAGGCTTCAAGAAGGCGCTCGCCGAATTCCCCGATGTGAAGGTCGCGCAGGAAGTCTTCACCGGCTGGCAGCAGGATCAGGCCAAGCAGCAGATCCTGTCCTTCCTCGCCACCGGCACGCCGATCAACGGCATCTGGACCTCCGGCATCGACAACGTCATCGTCGACGCGCTGGTCGAGCAGCAGGCGTCGATGGTGCCTGTGGTCGGCGCCGACAATGCCGGCTTCGTCGGCCAGTTGAGCTCGGTCAAGGGCCTGGTCGGTGCTGCGGTCACCAATCCCGGCTCGATCGGCGGCGCCGGCGTGACGCTGGCGCTGCAGATCCTCGACGGCAAGAAGCCGGCGCAGCAGACCGTGCTGGTCGAGCCGCAGCTTTGGGAAAACGCCACCGACGAAGGCAAGGCCAAGCTGAAGAGCGTCGTCGATCCCTCGCTCAGCCCCGAATGGCCGGTCTCGATCTCGATCCCGGACTGGACGACCTACACCAAGGACCAGATCGTCGCCTGCAAGGGCCCGGGCGAATAAGGGCCTTATCCGAACGCAAGCGTAAGGACGCCGGACCAAGGTCTGGCGTCCTTGCCATTTGATTTGGCACGCATAATTTGAGCCTTTAAATCGAGAACGCCTTGACCGCCAACCCTCTCCTCGACGCCATCGGCGTGGCCAAGAACTACGGCGCCGTTGCTGCGCTGCGCAACGCCTCGCTCTCGGTGCTGCCGGGCGAAGTCCATGCGCTGATGGGCGCCAACGGCGCCGGCAAGTCGACATTGGTGAAGATCCTGACTGGCGCGATCAAGGCCGATGCCGGGCGCATCCTGATCCGCGGCCAGCAGCTCGATGTCCGCTCCCCCGCCGCCGCCCGCAGCGCCGGCCTGCTGCCGGTCTATCAGGAACCGTCGCTGATTCCGGATCTCGACGTGCTCTCCAATCTCAGGCTGACCGGCACGCCGGTCGAGCCCTTCCGCGCCTGGGTGCGCGAGCTCGGCATTCCCGACCTCGACATCCGCGAGACCGCCCGCCATATCCCTCTGGCCATCCTGCGCGTGCTCGACCTGGCGCGCGCGCTGGCCGTCGACCCCGACGTGCTGCTGCTCGACGAGATGACCGCGGCGCTGCCGGCGAACCTTGCCGAGAAGGTGCTCGAGGTCGTGCGCCGCCAGGGGGACGCCGGCCGCTCTGTCATCTTCATCTCGCACCGTTTCGTCGAGATCTCCGCGCTCTGCGACCGCGCCACCGTGCTGCGCGACGGCTCCACGGTCGGCGTCGTCGACATCGAGCCGGGCGTCGAGGAAAGAATAGTCGAGATGATGCTCGGAACCCGCATCGAGAAGACGCGCGTCGCCGCGCGAGCGGCGAATGATGTGGCGGTTGCGGCCGGCGGCCGGCCGCGCTTGTCGGTGCGCAACCTGCAGCTCGGCACCAAGCTCAACGACGTCTCCTTCGATCTCGCCAATGGCGAGGTCGTCGGCGTCTTCGCGCTCGAGGGCCAGGGTCAGGACGAGCTCTTCGCAGCGCTTGCCGGCTCGATCCGCCCGACCGGCGGCACGATCGACGTCGACGGCGCGCCGGTGAAATTCTCGCATCCCAGCGACGCCATCCAGGCCGGCATCGCCTATGTGCCGGGCGACCGCACCGAGGCCTTGGCCATGCAGCGTTCGGTGCGCGAGAACATCGCGCTGCCCTTCAGCGCCGGGCTGCGCAAATGGGGGCCGATCCGCATGCGGCGCGAGGAGTTTGTGGTTTCCGGCGCCATCGGCAGGCTGCAGATCGACACCCGCGCCCAGGGCGAGGTGCAGCGCCTTTCCGGCGGCAACCAGCAGAAGGTGACCATCGCCCGCTGGATCGCGGCCAACGCCCGCACCATCCTTTGCTTCGACCCGACGCGCGGCATCGATGTCGGCACCAAGCAGGAAATCTACAAGCTGCTGCGCGAGCTTGCCGGCCAGGGCAAGTCGGTATTGTTCTACACCTCCGAAATGGAGGAGGTGCAGCGCGTCTGCGACCGCGTCATCGTCATCTTCGGCGGCCGCGTCGTCGACACTTTCCCGGTGGAAGAGGCCGACGAGCCGGCGCTGATGCGCGCCGCCTACGGCCTGCCGCGCGGCGCCAGGGCCGATGTCGGTATCCTTGCCGAGGTCAAACCCGCTTCCGATGCGGAGGCCGCATCATGAGCCGCTTCTTCCGCAACCAGGGCTGGGTCGCCGGCCTCTTTGCCCTGCTGATCTTCCTCTTCGTCGTCACCAAGCTGATCCAGCCCGGCTATGGCAGCGGCGACTTCGGTTCGCTCGCCCGGGCCGTCCTGCCTTACGCCTTCGCGGTTGCAGCCCAGACCGTCGTCGTCATCGCCGGCGGCATCGACCTTTCGGTCGCCGCCATGATGGCGCTGACCAGCGTCACCGCCGCTTCGATGATGAACGGCGCCAGCGATGAATATGCGCTCTTCGTCGTGCCCTTCGTGCTGGCCATGGGGCTGGTGCTCGGCGCGCTGAACGGTATCCTCATCGTCGTCACCCGGGTGCCCGACATCGTCGTCACCCTTGCCATGCTGTTCGTGCTGCAGGGCGCGGCGCTCCTCGTGCTCGGCGCTCCCGGAGGCGCGGCCGCCGAATGGCTGAAGGCCAGCGTCATCGGCACGGTGCCGGTACCCGGTCTGCCTGATTGGGCCGATGCTTGGGTGCCGAAGGCGCTGGTGCTGCTCGTCGTCTCTCTCTGCATCGTGTGGATTCCGCTCAGGCGCTCGCGCCTCGGCCTCTCCATCTACGCCATCGGCAGCAACGAGCTCGCCGCCTTCCGCAGTGGCGTACCGGTGGCGCGCACCAGGATCATCGCCTATGCGCTCTCCGGCCTGTTCGCCGCGCTCGGCGGCCTGTCGCTGACCATCAGCACCGGCATCGGCGCGCCCATCCCCGGGCCTTAGCTGCTCGCCAGCGTCGCCGCGGTGGTGCTGGGCGGCGTCGCGCTCGGCGGCGGCAAGGGCGGCCTGCTCGGCCCGATCATCGCCGTCTTCGTGCTGCGGCTGGTGCGCACCGACCTGACGCTTCTGGCCATCGATCCGAATGTCACCGCCATCATCGAAGGCTTGATCATGGTCGCGGTCGTGATGTTCGGCGCCTTCATCACAATGCGGAGCCGTCCGGCAGGAGCAACGCCATGACCGACATCGCGACCATGCCCCGGCCCGTTTCGTTCGGCCGCCGCCTGAAGCGCTTCATGGCGGACCGGCCGCTGATCCCTTTGATCGTCCTCTTGATCATCCTCGTGGTGATCCTGCAGATCCTGCGCCCCGGCATCGTCAACGAGCGCTGGCTCGCCAACACGGCGAAGTTCGCCATTCCGCTGGCGATCCTCGCCGGCTGCCAAACCATGACCATGCTGACCGGCGGCATCGACCTTTCCGTCGGCACGGTGGCGACGATGAGCGCCTTCATCATGGCCACCCAGATCGTCAACCAGGATCCGGCCGTGGCTTTCCTGCTGGCCATGCTGCCCGCCGTGCTGATCGGCCTCGTCAACGGCATCGGCGTCGGCGTGTTCCGGGTGCATCCGCTGATCATGACGCTCGGCACCAGCCTGATCGGCACCGGCTTCCTGCAGGTCTACCAGCGCACGGTGATCGCGTCCGGCGCGAAGATCCCGGATTTCCTCAACTGGCTGGGCACCGGCGTCACCTACGGTTTTCCCAATGCGCTTCTCCTGTTCGTGCCGGTGGCGGTGCTGATCGTCTTCATGCTGAACCGCACCGGCTTCGGCCGCCTGCTCTATGCCGTCGGCGACAATGAGCGAGCCGCGCGCCTGTCCGGCGTCCGCTACTGGCAGGCGATCACGGCGCTCTACGTCCTCTCCAGCCTGCTCGCCGGCATCACCGGGCTGCTCTATATCGGCCTGATCAAGGCGCCTTCGCTGTCGCTCGCCGAGCCGCTGGTGCTGCCTTCGGTGGCCGCCGCCGTCATCGGCGGCACCTCTATCTTCGGCGGTCGCGGCGGCTACACCGGCACCATCATCGGCGCGCTGATCCTGACCGTGCTGACGACGCTGCTCACCATCCTGCAGATGCCCGAAGGCGGTCGCCGCATCCTGTTCGGCTTCATCGTGCTGTTCGTGACGGCGGCCTATCTGCGCATCGTCGAGGACCGCTAGAGCAATCCCAGGAAAAGTGTGAGCGGTTTTCCGTCCGGAGTTGCGTAAAAACAAGAAGATAAACCATTTCACCGTTTCGGTGAGACGGTGAAATGGTTTAGCCGGCGCACGGCTCACTCCGCCGCCTGCACCTGGCGGGCGCCGATGATCGCACGTATCTCGGAGCGGCACGAGCCGCAATTGGTGCCGGCGCGCAGCGTCGAGCCGATCGCTTCGAGGCTGTCACATCCCGAAGCGACCGCCGATGCGATTTGGTTGGCGCCGACATGGAAGCACGCACACACGACGCGTCCAATAGCCGGCATGGGCACGGGCGAGCGGCCGGATAGAAGCGCATGGCGATCGGCCGTCGACAGCTTCTGGCGCGTGGCGAGCAACGACACCAGCCAATCGCGCGCCGGCAGTTGGTCCGGAGCGGCGACCAGCAAGGCCTCGGCCATGGCGCCGCCATCGTCGATGGCCGCCGCGCGATAGGCGAGCCCGCGGCGATCGGTGTATTCGAGCAACTGGTCCCGCCGTTTGACGCCCAGCAGCTTGCGCGCCAGGAGAATGCCCTGATCCGGCGGCTCGGTTCCGGTCAGTTCGTAGACCCAGCCGCCATCGACTGCATGCCGGCTCCAGTGGACGAAGCCCGTCGGCCGCAGATCGCGGCGTGTGATGAGCACGCCGGCCCAGCCGGTCTCTTCCCGCACGATCCAGACCGGAACATGCTTGAGCTCCGGCTGGCCGGAATGCGGATCGGTTACCGACGAGGACAGCAGGCCGGCGGAAGCCTTGGCCGCAAACTGTCCGCTCCAATGCATGGGCAGGAAGGCGTGACCGCGCCGCTGCGCGTTCGACACCCGCACTCTCGCCCGAACGAAGCCGAAGCGGGTTGAAAGATGGGCGAGATCACCGTCCTTGAGACGATGCGCGGCCGCATCCGCCGGATGAAGATCGACCGCCGGCTCCGGGGCGTTCGCCATCAAACGCGGCACGTTGCCGGTGCGCGTCATCGTATGCCACTGGTCGCGCAGCCGACCGGTGTTCAGGGCAAGCGGATAGTCGGCATCGACGGCGAAGGCCGTCGCCTCCTGCCGCACCGGCACGAAGCGCGCGCGGCCGTCGGGCGTCGGAAAACGACCGTCGCCGAACAATCTTGTCTTCTGCTCATGCCGGTTCGAAGCGGGCCAGTGGCGTGGCGGGAAGGTATCGTAATCCGTGTCGCTAAGGCCGGTCAGCCCGCCAAGGTCGAACAGCCGCGCGCCGCTATTCTCGAAAGCAGACAGCTCGGCGTGCTCGCGGAATATCTCTGCCGGGGTCTTGTAGGCGAAGGCATCGCCAAAGCCCATGCGGGCGGCGACCTTGCAGATGATGCGCCAGTCGGCCTTCGCCTCGCCCGGCGGCGGCACGAACGGCCGCTGGCGCGAGATACGCCGTTCCGAATTGGTGACCGTGCCGTCCTTCTCGCCCCAGGCCGCGGCCGGCAGCAGCACGTCGGCATAGCGCGTGGTGTCGGTGTGGGTCACATCCGAGACCACGACGAAATCGCATTTGGCGAGCGCTGCGCGCACGCGCGTAGCGTCCGGCATGGAGACCGCGGGATTGGTGCCCATCACCCACAGCGCCCTGATGCGGCCGTCGGCAACTGCCTGGAACATGTCGACGGCTTTCAGGCCGCCGCGCCGCGCGATGTCGGGCGCTTTCCAGAAGTGGGAGACACGATCGATGTTTGCCTCATCCGCGAAGTCCATATGCGCGGCGAGCTGGTTGGCCAGGCCACCCACCTCGCGGCCGCCCATGGCGTTGGGCTGCCCGGTGACGGAGAACGGTCCCATGCCGGGCTTGCCGATGCGGCCGGTGGCGAGGTGGCAGTTGATGATGGCGTTGACCTTGTCTGTTCCATGCGCCGACTGATTGACGCCCTGGCTGTAGACGGTGACGGTCCGCTCTGTCTCTGCGAAGAGATCGTAGAAGGCCTCGACGTCGGCGGCCGCCAATCCGCAGCCTTTCGCGACACGCACGATCGACGGCGCATCGGCGCCGGCAAGCGCGGCCGTGGCGTCGAAGCCCGACGTATGGTCACGAATGAAATCGGTATCGATCTTTCCGCTCTGGACGAGATGCGCGAGCAGCCCATTGAACAACAGCACGTCCGTGCCAGGGTCCAGCGCCAGATGCAGGTCGCACTCGTCGGCGGTCGCGGTGCGGCGAGGATCGATGACGACGATTTTCGTTCCACGCTCCCGGCGCGCTGCGAGCATGCGCTGGTAGAGCACCGGATGGCACCAGGCGGTGTTGGAGCCGGTGAGCACGACGAGATCGGCGCACTCGAAGTCCTCATAGACGCCCGGGACAATGTCCTCGCCGAAGGCGCGGCGGTGGCCGGCGACGGACGAGGCCATGCAGAGCCGCGAATTGGTGTCGATATTGGCCGAGCCGATGAAGCCTTTCATCAGCTTGTTGGCGACGTAATAGTCCTCGGTGAGCAACTGGCCGGAAACGTAGAAGGCGACCGAGCCCGGCCCATGCTCGGCAATCGCGCGTGAGAATTTTTCGGCCACGAGATCGAGCGCTTCGTCCCAACCGGCCTGCCTGCCGCCGATTTCCGGCTGGAGCAGACGGCCTTCCAGACCGAGCGTCTCGCCGAGCGCCGTCCCCTTCGAACAGAGCTTACCGAAATTGGCCGGGTGCTCGGGATCGCCGCGGACGGTCGTCGTGCCGTCCGCGGCGACCTTGGCCAGCACGCCGCAACCCACCCCGCAATAGGGGCAGGTGGTCCTCACCTCGCGCGCTTCCTCCATGCTTCAGGCCGCTTTCGACGCCAGCGTTTCGAGCGCGATGAACAGCCGCTCGTCCTCGACCCTGACGGGGATCGTTCGCACCGAGCCTTCGTCGGCGCCGAGCGCCCTGCCCGTCTCCAGCGAGATCACCCAATTGTGCAGCGGGCAGGTCACCGCGGCGCCGTGGACGATGCCTTGGCTGAGCGGCCCGCCCTTGTGCGGGCAGTGGTCGTCGATGGCGAAGACCTGGTCGTCCGCCGTGCGGAAGACAGCGATCTTGCCTTGCGGGGTTGCCACGCAGCGCGCGCCGCGCGGCGGAATGTCGGCGATGGAGCCGATTGCGATCCAGTTCATGCGGTCTTTTTCCCGTCGACTCATTCCGCCGCCTCCGCGAATCCGACCGAGGCCATCGGGCGGAACTCATGCTTGTCCTTGCCGGAGACGCGCTCCGACCATGGATCGACCTGAGCGAATTTCTGGCTGAAGACGAAGCGCTCGTAATAGGCTTTGCGCTTCTCGCCATCATCCAGGATCTGTTTTTTGATCTCGGCTGTGCCGATCCGCTTGGCCCATTTGTAGATGCGCTCGAGATAGCGGGCCTGCTCGCGATACATCTGGACAAGCGCCACGATCACCTCCAGCGCCTCGTCCTCGGTCTTCACGAGACCCAGCACTTCCGTGCCCTTGATGTCGAGGCCGGCCGCACCCGCGAAGTGGATCTCATAGCCGGAGTCGACACAGACCACGCCGACATCCTTGCAGGTCGCCTCCGCGCAGTTGCGCGGGCATCCCGATACCGCCATCTTCACCTTGGCCGGCGTCCACGAGCCCCACATGAATTTCTCGATGCGGATGCCGAGCCCGGTCGAATCCTGCGTGCCGAAGCGGCACCAGTCGGTGCCGACGCAGGTCTTCACCGTGCGCAGACCTTTGGCATAGGCATGGCCGGAGACGAAACCGGCCTTGCCGAGGTCGGCCCATACCGCCGGCAGGTCCTCCTTGCGAATGCCCAGCATGTCGATGCGCTGGCCGCCGGTCACCTTGACGGTTGGAATACGGAACTTGTCGACGACATCGGCAATGGCGCGCAATTCGTTTGCGCTGGTCACCCCGCCCCACATGCGTGGCACTACCGAATAGGTGCCGTCCTTCTGAATGTTGGCGTGGACGCGCTCATTGATGAAGCGCGACTGATAGTCGTCGGCATATTGGTCCGGCCAATCGCAGACCAGATAATAGTTGAGCGCCGGCCGACATTTGGCGCAGCCGCAGGAGGTCTTCCATTCGAGTTCCTGCATGACGGCCGGAATTGTCTTCAGGCCCTTCGCCTTGATCAGGCGCCGCACATCGTCATGGCCGAGGCTCGTGCAGCTGCACATGGGCTGCACCGCCGCAGGATTGTACGCTTCGCCCAGCGTCAGCTTCAGCAGCTGTTCGACCAGACCGGTGCACGAGCCGCAGGAGGCCGAAGCCTTCGTATGCGCGCGCACATCGTCGAGGCCGGTCAGCCCCTTGGCCGAGATCGCTCCGGTGATCTTGCCCTTGCAGACGCCGTTGCAGCCGCAGATTTCCGCATCATCCGCCAATGCCGCAACGGCCGCCAAAGGGTCCGAGGAAACGCCTCCCTGAAACGCCTGACCGAAGATCAGTGTGTCGCGCATCTCGGAGATATCGGTCGCCTTCTTCTTGAGGTCGTTGAACCAGGCGCCGTCGCCCGTCTCGCCGAACAGCACCGTGCCGATGATGCGGTTGTCCTGCAGCACGAGGCGCTTGTAGATGCCGGCGGATGCGTCGCGCAGGATGATCTCCTCACGGTCCTCGCCATCGGCGAAGTCGCCCAGCGAATAGAGGTCGATGCCGGTGACCTTGAGCTTGGTCGGCGTGTCGGAATGGACGAACCGCCTGTCCTCGCTGTCCGCCAGCGCGGCCGCAGCGACCCGCGCCATCTCGTAGAGCGGGGCGACCAGTCCGTAGACATGGCCGCCGACCTCGGCGCATTCGCCAAGCGCCATGATGGCAGGATCGGAGGTCCGCATGCGGTCATCGACGACTATGCCGCGATTGACCTCGATCCCGGCCTCCTTGGCCAAAGCGGTGCTCGGGCGGATGCCGACCGCCATAACCACCAGAGTTGCCGGGATGATCGTGCCGTCCATCAGTTCGACACCCTCGACCTTGCCGTTGCCGACAATCGCCTTGGTGTTGGCCTTGGTCATGACCTTGATGCCGCGCGCCTCGACGGCCTTCTGCAGCAGATAGCCGGCGGCCGGGTCGAGCTGGCGCTCCATCAGCGTAGGCATGACGTGGAGCACAGTGACGTCCATGCCGCGTTCCTTCAGCCCCGCAGCGGCTTCGAGGCCGAGCAGGCCGCCGCCGATGACGACCGCCTTGGCGCGCGACTGCGCCGCAAGCAGCATGGCGTTGACGTCGTCGAGGTCTCGGTAGGTGAGCACGCCGGGCAAGTCCTTGCCGGGCACCGGAATGATGAAGGGCACCGAGCCGGTGGCGATGACCAGCCGATCGTAGCTCTCGGTCACGCCGTGGTCCGAGGTGACGGTCTTGGCCTCGCGGTCGATGGCGGCGATCCGGTGGCCCTTGTAGAGGGTGATGCCGTGCTTGATGTACCAGCCGTCGCCATGGATGACGATTTCCTCGAACGCCTTCTCGCCCGACAGAACCGGCGACAGCATGATGCGGTCGTAGTTCACGCGCGGCTCGGCGTTGAAGATGGTGACGCTGTAGCGGTCGGGCGCCGCTTCCAGCAGGTGCTCCAGCATCCGGCCCGGCGCCATGCCGTTGCCGATGATGACGAGTTTCTCGGTCATGTCCGGTCTGCTCCGATCTATTCGGCGGCGTAGGAAAGGGACGATGTCTTGACGTCCGCCCGTCGCTCCATGCGGCGGATGCTGAAGTGCATCCAGACCAGGCAGGACAAGACGATCACGAAGAGCAGCATGAAGCAGCTCGACCAGACGCCCGTGAGGTCGTTCAGCGCTCCGAAGGCGATCGGCAGGATGAAGCCGCCGAGGCCGCCGATCATGCCGACCACGCCGCCGACCGCGCCGACGCTCTGCGGATAATAGGCTGGGATGTGCTTGTAGACGGCGGCCTTGCCCAGGCTCATGAAGAAGCCGAGCACGGAGGCGACGGCGATGAAGGCGAGCGGGCCGATCTCGAAGTGGAACGGGATCGGCCCGCTGATGCCGCGCACCACGTAATCTGCCGAGGGGAGAGACAGAACGAGGGTCGCGACGGCAGAGACGCTGAAGGTCCAGTAGAGCACGGTGCGGGCACCGATGCGGTCGGACAGCACGCCGCCATAGGCGCGGAAGATGCTTGCGGGGATCGAATAGGCAGCGCCGATCATGCCGGCGGTGGCGATGCCGAAGCCGTAGACGCCGATCAGGTATCGCGGCAGCCAGAGCGACAGCGCCACGAACGCGCCGAAGGCGAAGAAATAGTAGAAGGCGAAGCGCCAGACCTGCAGGTTCTTCAGCGGCGCGAATTCCTGCCAGAAGCTCCTCGCCGGCGCCGCCTTGCCGGCACGGCGTTCGCGGATGACAGGATCGTCGTTGGTGGTGAACCAGAAGACGATCGCCATGACGACCAGCGCCGCGGCCCAGATCAGCGCCACCGACTGCCAGCCCCAGGCAAGCAGCACGAGCGGCGCCAGGAACTTGGTGACCGCCGCACCGACATTGCCGACGCCGAAAATGCCGAGCGCCGTGCCTTGTTTGCCAGCAGGGAAGAAGCGCGAGACATAGGCGATGCCGACGGCAAAAGAGCCGCCTGCAAGGCCGACGCCGAGCGCTGCGACCAGCATCTGCTGATAGGTGTCGGCAAAAGCGAGCAGGAAAGTCGCGACCGCCGCCGCGAGCATGGTGAGCGTATAGACCAGGCGGCCGCCATAGCGGTCGGTCCAGACGCCGAGCACCATGCGTACGAGCGAGCCGGTGAGGATCGGCGTGCCGACAAGCAGGCCGAACTCGGTCTCGTTCAGCCCAAGCTCCTGCTTGATGCGCACGCCGATGATGGAAAAGATCGTCCACACCGCGAAGCACACGGTGAAGGCGATGGTGGACATGACGAGCGCTTGCCGGGGAGCACTGTCCTGGCTTTGCGCGGCTGGGAGGTTTACGGTCATGGTTGGCTCCGGTTTGCGGCGGCAGGCGCCGCGTGTGGTGTTGATCAGGCGTGCGGCATCGGTCAGCGCGACGGGGCTTGCGCGGTCACTTGCGGACCCTTGCCCTCGGCTTCGTGACTGGCGGGAAAAAAGAACAGCGCGGCAATGAACAGCACCGCCGTCAGCGCGCTGCTCGCCAGGACATCGCGGCGGGTGAAATCCTTGAGCGAGGGTCCGATCCGTCTGGTCATCGTCATCTCCGGTCCAAAACGAAAAAAGCTGCCGTCCAGGCCCTCTCGCGTCCGTACATCCGGGATCGCGTGGTGACCTGAGCGGCAGCTTTGCCTGTGGCGCCCGCCATTGGACGCCTGTTCTGTTGCCCACGAGGGGCTCGGTTATTTCAAAGCACGAAGCGTGCCAGTTTTACGAGAGACCAGAATTTCATTTAAAATCAGTCTTCTAGCCCAATCGGCCTGCGGCGGAGCCAAGCTGCAACGCGGTCAAACATTGATCAATGGCATGGACATGCCGCACAAATTTTGTGCATAGCACAAGACTGGCGCGCGAATGATCAGGCGCGTTTCTGGCCGGCAATGTAGGCGTCGATCCGGTCCGGATCGAAGATCTGGCCGTCGAAAAATCCGTCGGGACCAAGCACCAGGCTCGCCCCCGCCGAGCCGACTGGCGTCGCAACCTTCAGCGCGCCTTCGACCTTGGCATTGGCGCCGGGCAGCGCCACGCCGAGCGGCTTCAAGGCCGAGCGGTAGAGGTCTGGCCGATAGCAGTCGCGGGCGATGGCGAGGTTCTGCGGCGTGTGCGGCAACTGTCCCCAGCGCACCATCTGCGTGTAGAACCACAGCGCATGGCTCTTCCAGGGGAAGTTCGCCGCCTTGTCGAAGGGCAGGAAGAAGTCGTCCACGCGCCGCTCCACGCCGCCGCCAATCTGAAGGCGTCCGGTGAGCGCCGGCATCTGGATCGCCTCCGGCTGGCCAAGGAAAGCCGGCTTCGCCATCATCGCGGCCAGTTCGCCGCGGTTCGCCGGTTCCTGGCACCAGCGGGCGGCGTGATGCAACGCCCTGAGAAGTGATGCAAGCGCCTCCGGGTTCGCCTCGGCCCAGGCCTTGCGCGCGCCGATCACCTTTTCCGGGCTGTTGCGCCAGAGCAGCGCCTTGACGGTGACGATGCGGCCGGTTCCGGCCGCGACGGCGGCGCTGTTCCAGGGCTCGCCGACGCAATAGCCGTCGATGCGGCCGGCAGCCAGCGCATCGGCCATGAAGGGCGGCGGCACGATGACGATCTCGATGTTTCGGTCGGGATCGATGCCGCAGGCGGCAAGCCAGTAACGCAGTTCGTAATTGTGCCCGGAATGCGGATGCACGACGGCGAAGCGCAGTGGCTCGCGGCCGGCACCCGCCCGCTCGCGGATCAGCGCGCCGAGCGCTGCCCCGGCGCGCCCCGGATCGAGGTCGGGCGCGGCACCTTGCGCCGCCATCCCATCCCAAACCGCGTTGGACACGGTGACGCAGTTGCCGCCGAGCCCGAGCGAGAACGGCACGATGGTCTCCGAGGCAAGCGGAGTCAGCCCGAGGCTGCAGGCGAGCGGCATCGGCCCCAGCATATGGGCGACATCGAAATGGCCGATGGCGATGCGGTCCCGGATGTTGGCCCAGGACGTCTCGCGCTGCAGCTTGAGCTCGATGCCCTCGCGCGCGGCAAAGCCCATCTCGGCGGCCGTGACAAGGACCGCGCTGTCGAAGAGCGGCATGAATCCGGCGGTGATTTCGTGCGCCATGCTCATTCGCCCTCCAGCGGTCCCAGCAAGCCCGCCGCGGTCACCAGGCTCTGCGCGATCTCGGCGATCTTGCGGTTCTGATTCATGGCGGTCTTGCGCAGAAGCGTGTAGGCCGCCTCCTCGCTCAACCCCCGCGACTTCATCAATATGCCCTTGGCCCGGTCGATGACCTTGCGGTTCTCCAGTTCGCTGCGGGCCTCCTCCAATTCGCGCGCCATGCGCGAGAAGGCGTTGAAGCGGCTGATCGCCATGTCGAGGATCGGCTTGATGCGTTCCTTCTTCAGCCCGTCGACGACATAGGCGGACACGCCCGCATCGACGGCGGCCTCGATCGAGGCCTGGTCGGAGCGGTCGACGAACATGGCGATCGGCCGCTTCACCGCGCGCGACAGCTGGAACATGTTCTCCAGCATGTCGCGGTTGGGGTTTTCCAGATCGATGACGATGACGTCCGGCTCGATTTCGGCGATACGCCGGGCAATGCCGGCCACGTCATGGATCACCGTGACATGGCGATGGCCTGCGTCCCGCAACCCGGCCTCGATGATCGAGGCGCGGATGCGGTTCTCGTCGATAACAAGGATGGTCAACGAACCGGTGGACATGCGCCTATTGTGCAGCCAGACCGCAATTGTGCAATGCGGCGATCGACGGATTGGTCCATCCGATCCTCGAGGCACGGGCTGCGACGCTTTCGCGTCCCGGCCTGCGTTGCCGGTGAAGGGCGGGACCACTATAGATGTTCCATCGTGCGCGAAGATATTCACACGGCAGGCGTCCCGGTACTCTGCGTTTCATGCGAGGCGCGGCATCGTGGCATATGTGGCGCGCTCAACGCCGGGCAGCTCGTCGATCTTGCCAAATCGACGAAACGGCACAAGGCCGAGGCGGGCAAGGAACTGGTGGGCGATTCCAGGAGCGTCGAGCGTTTCTCGAACGTGCTTTCAGGCGTCGTGAAGCTGACCAAGACGCTTTCCGACGGCCGCCAGCAGATTGTCGGCCTGCAATTCGCTCCCGATTTCCTCGGCAGGCCGTTCCAGAGCGAGAGCACGCTCAGCGCCGAGGCGGCGACCGACGTCGAATTGTGCTCGTTCCCGCGCCAGGCGCTGGAGCGCATGATAAAGGAGCAGCCCGATCTTGAGCATCGCCTGCTCGAACAGAAGCTGCGCGAGCTCGACCAGGCGCGCGACTGGATGGTGGCGCTTGGCCGCAAGACGGCCTCCGAGAAGATCGCGAGCTTCCTTCTGATGATTGCGCGCAACATCGACCCCGCCGCCGGGCCGGAGCGGCGCGGTGCCGCTTTCGATCTGCCTCTGTCGCGTGCGGAGATCTCGGATTTCCTGGGTCTCACCGTCGAGACGGTAAGCCGGCAGATCACCCGGCTGCGGGGCGAGGGCGTCATCCGCGTCGAAAACAACCGCCACGTCATCGTCGACGACATCGGGCGCCTGGCAGCGCGGGCCGGAGACTGAACCCCGGTTTACCGATTGCCGAGAACCTTCGGCAGCACGTGGTCGCGCTCAAAGGCGATGTGGCGGCGCAACGATTCGAAGAAGGCGCGCAGCATGTAGCCGAACGCCTCGGGATTTTCGATCTGCCGCCCGTGGCCGTAGGCCAGCAGCGCCTCGCTGAGATCCGCCGCCGCGCTTTCATCCTCCAGGTGCTCGAGCTTCAGTCGCGCGACAGTGTCTTCCTCGCCCGTCTGCCGCGCGAAGGCAGGGAAGACGATCTCTTCCTCGAAGCGGTGGCACTCGCGCAGCAGCGGCAAGAGGTCGGCCGCCACGGCGAGGCACTGGAGCCGGTCGACGCGCGACGGCAGGTCGTCGGCGATGCCTTCGAGCATGTGGCAGAGCGCGAGCTTCTGCATATGCGCCCGCCGCATATCTGCCGGGCTGTGCAGCGGCTCCGGCTCGGCGCTCGTCATGATAGCTCCTCCGTCACGCCGGGCTCAAGGAGGGTTGCCGCTCGACGGCAACTGGATCGGGAACATCGCCAGCCCACGGTGGCGATTACCGTCGCGACGCCGAGGAAGAAAGTCGGACATGGAGCATCCTTTCTGGACATCGCCTCATAGCGCGACACGAATGCTGGAGACTTGACCTGAATCAACTCATGTCCTCCTCGCCTGTGCGAGAAGCGGGCCATGAAAACGCAGGTCGTTCCCGCACCGATTCCTGATTCCGCCGCCTCGGGGCCGGCCGCCTTCGAGGCGCTTTCCGCCGCCGAGCGATTGGCAAGGCGTGGATTGCGCGGTCTTCTCGCCTTGCAGGCGGTCCGCACCGTGCTCAGGCTCGGCTTCGCCGCGACGGCGGCGATGGCCGCCGGCCGGCTCGTGATGGGCGAGACGGTCGAGCCATGGCTCGTCGCCGGGATGATTGCGCTGCTCGCGGCCGCATGCCTCGCCGGATTCGCCGCTGAAAGGGTGCAGGCTTCCGCGGAAAACGCCGTCTCGACGCGACTGCGGGCGCTCGCGGGCGAGCGACTGGGCAAGATGCCGGCGCGGCAGTTGCAGTCGCTCTCGACGGGCGCCTTGATCGTCTCGATGCAGCGCCATCCGGAATCGATCGCCGCGCTGGTGGTGGGTCATCGCGCCGCCACGGCCATGATGGCGGCCGGGCCGCTGCTCGCTGCCATCGCGCTTTGCTTCGTCTCCTGGCAGGCCGCGCTGCTGGTCATCAGCCTGACGCCGGTCATGATCCTGTTCTTCGCGCTGGTGGGCAATGCGATCCGTCGGCGCGCCGACGCCCAGGAGCGTGCCTTCGGCCGGCTGGCGGGCCAGTTCGCCGACCGCCTCCGCACGCTGCCCACAATTCTTGCCAACCACGCGACGGCAAGCGAGGAGGCGAAACTCGGCCAGCGCCTGGAGGGCTACGCGGGCGAGACGATCGGTCTGCTGCGCATAGCCTTTGCCAATGCCGGGATCATCGACTTCTTCGCCTCGCTCTCGATTGCGATCCTCGCCATCTTCCTCGGCCTGGGCCACCTGAAGCTTGCGACGATCCCGGGCTTCTCGCATCTCGAGCTCTGGCAGAGCCTGTTCATTCTGATGATCGCGCCCGAGTATTTCGCACCATTCCGCCGCTTCTCGGAGCAGTACCATGCCAAGGCGGAAGGGTTGGCGGCTGCCACCGCGCTGGACCGGCTGCTCGGCGCCGACCCGATCGCGTCGACGACCTTGCCGGTGCTCGACCGGTTGCGCCTGACATTGCGTGCACATGGCCTCGTCGCCATCGTCGGTCCGAGCGGATCGGGCAAATCGACGCTTCTGCGCCGTCTCTCCGGGCTCGAGCCGGGCGCCATGCCGATGCCGGGAACCCGTCCGCTGGCCGCCGGGGAGATCGCCTGGGTTTCGACGGACGCCTACGTGCCAGAAGGAACGCTGGCGGAGGCCATTTCGTGGAATGGCGGCGCGCTGGACCGGAGCCGGCTGGAAAATGCCGCGCGCGCGATCGGGCTGCTCGACGGCGCCCTGCTGCCGGGCGGTCTCGATGCAAGGCTGGACAAGGGCGGCGCCAATCTTTCGGGCGGCCAGCGGCTTCGCATCGCCATCGCCCGCGCGCAACTTTCTGGACGAACCGTGCTCGCCGACGAGCCGACGGCAAAACTCGACCGCGCGACCGCCGAAGCCGTGCGGCGCATGCTGATCGGGATTTCAGGAACGCGGCTGGTCGTCGTAGCGACGCATGACCGGGACCTTGCCGCCGCCGCCGACCTGGTTGTGGACCTCACCCGTGACGATACCGTCGAGGTGGCGGCATGAGCACCGCGTTTCAGTCATCGAGCCGGAAGTCGTGGCGGCTGGCGACCGGCTTCGCCTTCACCGCGCTGGCCTGCGCCATACTGCTCGGCGGCGTGTCCGCCTGGCTGCTCGGCTCGGTGGCGATCGCTGGCCTTTCCGCCGCCGCTTTCACTTTCAACTTTCACACCCCCGCGGCTTTCATCAGGCTGTTCGCGGTCGGCCGCACCGCCGCCCGCTACGGCGAGCGGCTGACCGGCCACAAGGCCGCGCTCGCCGATCAGATATCGCGTCGCGTCGAGCTGTTCGCCGCGATGGCGGCGGCGCCGGCGGTGCGCCGGGCCGGATGGCAGCTGGGCGACGATTCGCGCCTTGCCGACTATCTGGACGATGTCGAGGACCTCGACTTCGCCAGGCTGCGCGCCGGCCTGCCGGCTCTGACGCTTGCCTGCGGTCTTGCCGTCCTGATTGCCGGCTCAGCAGTGCTGGCGCCTTTGTCCCTCCTGCCCATCATAGTCTTGCTGCTTGCCATCCTGTTCGCGGGGAACCGGGTGGCCAGAGCTGGCGCCATGGCATGGCGTGAGACCAGGTCGCTGCGCCGCGGGGGCGCGAGCCGGCTTGGCGCGGCCATGGCGTCAGCCGTACCCCTGAAGGCGGAGGGCGCCTGGAACCGCGAATGCACCGAGGCCCTCGCCGCGCTCTCTCGCGCCGACAGCGCGCAGCTTTCCCTTCGCCGGTTGCAGGCCATGCTGGACATGGTCGCGGCGGCCCTCGGTCCGGTTGCCGGCGTCAGCGTGATGGCGGCTGCGTGGTATGCGGGCAGACAAGGCACGGAGCTTCTCGCGCCGATGCTGCTCGCCTTCTCCTGGCTGGCGCTGGGCGAAACCATGAATGGCGCATCGCGCATGCTGGTTGCCGTGCTTCGCCGCGACGCGGCTCGCGCCGAGATCGGTCAATGGACACGCGGCACCGCGGCCGGCAGGCGCGAATTCGCCCTGGATGACATCAAGCCCGGCCTGCTGCTTCATGGCGGCCTGCAACGCCGTGCGCCCGACGGCCGGTCGATCGGAACGCCCATCTCTCTGCTCCTCGCGCGAGGCCAGCCGACACTGCTCGTCGGCGCAAGCGGCTCGGGCAAGACGAGCCTGCTCAAGCAGATCGCCGGCTGGATCGGCGACGATGCCTTCGCCACCGACGACCGCATCCTGTCGGCAGGCGAGCGGCGGGCGCTCGTGTCCCTCGTCCTGCACGACGCGGTCGTGCTGGAGGACACCGTCCGCGCCAATCTCTTTGCCGGCGATGCTCCGGATGCCGTGCTGTGGCGGGCCCTGGAAGCCGTCGAGATGGACGGTCGCATCCGCGACGCGGGCGGGCTGGACAGCTGGGTCAGGCAGGACAGGTTCTCGCTCGGCGAAGCGCAGCGCATCAACCTCGCTCGCGCCTGGCTGTCATCCCGACCCGTTATGCTGCTGGACGAGCCGACCGAGCATCTCGACGAGGCGCAGGGCGAGCGTATCCTCGAGCGGCTGCTCGCCCGCTTCAGCGATAGGATCGTCGTCGTCTCCACCCATCGCGCGCCGCCGCTTCGCGATGTCCGCACGATCGAGTTGCAGCCGTGATCACGCCGCCGAGCTGTCCTGCTCCGCGGCATTGGGATCGCCCGGCGCCGTCGCCCAGGCGAGCTCAACCAGCGTCACGGTGCGTCGCCCTGTGCCGTCGACCTGACAGACGATGAGGCCCTGCTCCTCGATATAGTCGAGCAGCCGCCGCGCGCGGCGCAGCGAATGTGAGCCGTAGGCGCGCGCGATCGCCGCGTCGCTCGGGCATGGCCAGCCTTCCTTGGCGGCGCGGGCGATCATCATGAACACGCCCTGCATGTCCTCGGGCAAAAGCGAGGCGCGCACGGAGACGTCCCGCCACGCATCGTCCTCTGCCATGTCGGAGCCGACGCCGGCTCGCGCCCTGGTCAGCATGCGGCGGAATTCCGGAAGATCGGGCACGACCGAGGCAAGCCCTTCGATGCGGCAGCGGACCACGAACTCCTGGTAGAGCACGCCGATGACTCGGAAGCCCGCATCGGGCTCGGCCAGGATGGCACGCAGGATGCGATCCATCCGCTCACGCCGCTCGGCGAGGTCCTCGGCGCTGGGCTGCGGCTCCGCCGGCTCGGGGCGCATGTCCAGCGGCGCGGCCTTGGCCGCCATCAGCTGGTCGAGGAGGTCCGGCGAAGGCCGGCGTTGCGGCCTGACCGTCTCCGGCGGCGGCGCGGCAAGTATGATCGAGCGTGCATCCTCAAGGGCCGCTTCGGGCAGCGGCATCAGCCGCGGCGTGCCGTTGCGCGGGCTGGTCTCGGTCTGGCCGATGCGCACGCCGAGCGGCCGGCGCGACAGCGCCGGTCCGAGCGCCATGAAATGCCCGCGCTCCAGGTCGCGGAAAGCTTCGGCCTGACGCCGCTCCATGCCGAGCAGGTCGGCCGCGCGCGCCATGTCGATGTCGAGGAAAGTGCGGCCCATCAGGAAGTTGGAGGCTTCCGCCGCGACGTTCTTGGCGAGCTTCGCCAGCCGCTGCGTGGCGATGATGCCGGCCAGCCCGCGCTTGCGGCCGCGGCACATCAGATTGGTCATCGCGCCGAGGGAAAGCTTGCGCGCCTCGTCCGAAACCTCGCCGGCGGCGGCGGGCGCGAAGAGCTGCGCCTCGTCGACGACCACCAGCATCGGGTACCAGTGGTCGCGCGCGACCTCGAACAGCCCGCCGAGGAAAGCCGCTGCGCGCCGCATCTGGTTCTCGGCGTCGAGCCCCTCGAGATTGAGCACCGTCGAGACGCGGTGGATGCGCGCCCGCTCGCCCGCCGCCTGCAGGCCGCGCTCGGTATGCTCCTCGGCGTCGATCACCAGATGCCCAAAACGTTCGCCAAGCGACACGAAGTCGCCTTCGGGGTCAATGATGGTCTGCTGCACCCAGGGCGCGCTCTGTTCGAGCAGCCGGCGCAGCAGATGCGACTTGCCGGAGCCCGAATTGCCCTGCACCAGCAGCCGGGTTGCCAGCAGTTCCTCAAGGTCGAGGGCCGCCGGCGCGCCTGCGCTCGTCTGCCCCATCTCGATTGCAACCGTCATATTTCGACTCAGAACGCCTCCATCCGCGCCACGGGCTTATCAACCGAAGCCGGGCGCGTCGAGCATGGCCGCGCACCGCTTGGCGGTGTTCCACATCTAAGGGCGAGCGTCGGCTCGTCCCATGCGCGAGCGTCAGCTCGTCCCTGCAGGGCGGATGGCGGCAGGCTGTCGCCATCGGCACTGGTCGGACCACCATTTCGCTGGCGCAATCCAGCCATTGGCGTATCATCTTTGCAGGGAGGGTTCATGGCAGGAGGAGGCCAATGAACGTCGCTGCGGAAGTGCCCGTCATGGACCCGACGGTGCAAGACCTTGTTTCGTCTGCCCTTTCGAAATTTCGCGCCGGCGACACCGTGTCCACACGCGCCATGCTCGAGGCCATACGCCATGCCGATCCATCCTGCGAGGACAGCGATGACCATCTGGTCGAGCTGATCGTGATGGCCGCCGTTGGTAAGACCATGGGGGTTGTATTCGACCACCGCTCGCCTGACGAGCGGTTGCCGCGGCTCGCGTAGCGAGCCCGGTGACTGCCCCTAACGTCGTCATCCACGGGCCTCGCCCTAGAACGACGAACCAACGGGCGCGGCCAGTTTCCACAATGAGCGATTTGCGAACGCAGGCGCCGTCCGCCAGGCCCTAACTGCCCAATGGATGCGGCATGTAGCCGACGAAGCCCGCGATCTTCCAGCGGCCACCAACCTTGCGGCAGAAATAGAGCGTCTGCCATTTCAGCCGGTCGACGCCGCCATCGGCCTTGGCGACGGAACCGTCGAACTTCTTGTGCAGCACCGCGCGATCGCCATCAACATCGATGTCGCGCATGTTGGTGACACGAAACAGCGCCTCGCGCAGCGGCTCGGCGAATTTCGTGCCCGCGGTTTCCTTGGCCTGGCGCAGCCATTCGTCGCGATAGACATCCAGCCTCGGGAACTGCAGCCGCCAGGCGTCGGCATTGGCGAGGAAATGCGCGTGCATGCCGAAGAAGCTCTCGGCGATGAAATCGTCCTCGACCATCGACCAGTCTTGGCCGAGGAAGGCATCGATATCGCGCCGCACCAGCATTTCCCACAGCGAGTGGCGGTCGGCATCGCCTTCCGGAAACGGGTTCTTGTCGAAGGTCATGCTGGATCTCCCCTCATCTGCGCGCAGCCGGACGGAAGCGGCGCGAGCGCAAAGATGCTCA
Source organism: Mesorhizobium sp. M2A.F.Ca.ET.042.01.1.1 (assembly GCF_003997405.1). Classification (NCBI taxonomy): domain Bacteria; kingdom Pseudomonadati; phylum Pseudomonadota; class Alphaproteobacteria; order Hyphomicrobiales; family Phyllobacteriaceae; genus Mesorhizobium; species Mesorhizobium sp. M2A.F.Ca.ET.042.01.1.1. The sequence continues at coordinate 29,653 of NZ_RZRX01000005.1, read as the reverse complement.
GGCTTCTGTAATAAAGCAACATGGATTTCGAAAAAATGTTGCTTTCCGACATTGGCTCTATGAGGATCGTGCCGACAGGCGTAGACGGCTATGCGGCCGGTTCCGTTGATCGCCAAGAGGAGGCTCACTTGCCCAAGCAGTGTTTTGGAAAATCGCATGTTCCGCTCTCGCCCGCCGTGCGCGCCGGCGATTTCGTCTATGTCTCCGGCCAGGTGCCGGTGGGCAGCGACGGGCTGGTGGTAAAGGGCGGCATCGCCGAGCAGACCGAGCAGGTGCTGCAGAACGTCAAGGCGGCGCTGGCGCTGGCCGGCTGCGGCATGGACGATGTGGTGAAGACCACTGTCTGGCTGGAGGACGCGCGCGATTTCGGCACCTTCAACACCGTCTATGCAAAACATTTCTCCAAGGATCCGCCGGCGCGCACCACGGTCGAGTCGCGCCTGATGATCGACATCAAGATCGAGGTCGAGGCCGTCGCCTACCGGCCGGTCTGATCGCTAAAAGCAATTCCAGGAAAAGTGTGTAGCGGTTTTCCGTCCGGAATTGCGTGAAACAAACAGCAGGGAGGGTACCGATGCAGTTCGATCTCCTGATCAAGGGCGGGCGCGTCATCGACCCCGCATCGGGCCTGGACGCGCAGCGCGACGTCGCCATCGCCGATGGCCGCGTCGCCGCGATCGAGGCCGCCCTCGATGCCGAACATGCCGCGCAGGTGGTCGATGCCAGGGACTGCATCGTCACGCCCGGCCTCGTCGACCTGCACAGCCATGTCTATTGGGGCGGCACCTCGCTCGGTGTCGATGCCGACCGGCTGGCCGCCAAGAGCGGCACCACCACCTTCGTCGACGCCGGCAGCGCCGGCGCCGGCAATTTCCTCGGCTTCCGCCGCCATGTCATCGAGCGCTCGAAGGTCCGCATCCTCGCTTACGTCAACATCTCCTTCGCCGGCATATTCGGCTTCGCCAAGACCGTGTCGGTCGGCGAGTGCAGCGACCTCAGGCTCTGCGAGCCGCGCGAGACGGTGGCTGCGGTGCGCGAGCACGCCGATGTCGTCGTCGGCGTGAAAGTCCGCTCTGGCAAGCATGCCGCCGGTACCAGCGGCGTCGCCCCGGTCGATCTCGCGCTCGAAGCCGCTGACAAGGTCGGCCTGCCGCTGATGGCGCATATCGACGAACCGCCGCCGGGCCGTTCGGAAGTGCTGCCCAGGCTGCGCCGCGGCGACATTCTCACCCACTGCTTCCGCCCATTCCCCAACGCCCCGGTCTTCGCCTCGGGCGCGGTGCGGCCAGACATGCGCCTGGCGCGCGAGCGCGGCGTCATCTTCGACATCGGCCACGGCATGGGCTCCTTCGACTTCGAGGTGGCGAAGGCGATGCTCGCCGAGGGTCTCGCGCCCGACGTAATATCGAGCGACGTCCACCTCTACTGCGTCGACGGCCCGGCCTTCGACATGCTGGTCTGCATGTCGAAGCTGATGGCGCTCGGCATGCCGCTGGTCGAGGTGCTGCGCGCCGCGACCGTAAACCCCGCGCAGGCGATCGCCCGGTCCGAGCTCGGCGCGCTGAAGGTCGGCGGCATCGGCGATGTCGCGGTGCTGCGGCTCCAGCCCGGCCGCTTCACCTTCGTCGACGCGGTCGGAGCGTCAATGGTCGCGGACCAGCGGCTGGTTTCCAGCGGCATCGCCATCGGCGGCAAGTGGTGGCCGAACGACACGCCCGACCACAACGAGACCGAACGCTTCGAAGCGCATGCGCATCACACGCATGTGGATGTGGCGGCCAGGCATTTTGGCCGGGGCTGATCTCCCCCCTCGAGGGGGAGATGTCGCCGAAGGCGACAGAGGGGGGCGCCGCGCGTGAAGCGCCAACCCTCGTCTGCCGCTAAAAGTCGAGCCCAGTCGGACCGACCCCCTCTGGCCTGCCGGCCATCTCCCCCTCGAGGGGGGAGATCGAACGTCACCGTTGTGCGTTACTCGGCTCGCCATAAACGGGCGTCGCAATCCCTTCCATCCGCGCCTTCAGCTGCAGCGCCACATATTTCGAATAGAAGCGCGACAGCGCCAGATTGCCGCCATGGAACCACAGCGCCTCCTGCGCCGTCGGCTTCCACATGTTGCGCAACTCGCCCTGCCAGGGACCGGGGTCGCCCTTCACGCCGGAGCCAAGGCCCCAGCACGGGCCGACCTTGTCGGCGACCTCGCGTGAGACGATTGCGGCAACCGTCTCGTTCATCGACTGGTAGCCGGTGCAGCAGACGATCGCGTCGACATCCAATTCGCTGCCGTCCTCGAACAAGATGCCGGCCGGCGTCAGCGACTTGATGCCTACGCCGCTCTTCACCTTGATCTCGCCGTTCAGGATCAGCTCGCAGGCGCCGACATCGATGTAATAGCCCGAGCCGGTACGATAGGCCTTCATCAACAGCCCGGTCTCGTCCTCGCCGAAATCGATGGCGAAGCCGCTGTCGCTGAGGCGCTTGTAGAAATCCGCGTCGCGCGCCCTGATCACGTCATAGAGCGCGCGCTGGCCCTTGGGCACCAAAGCGAAGGGCGTCGAGGCGACGATCATGTCGGCCTTGTCGGTGGTGATGCCGCGCGCCAGCGCCTTTTCGGAAAAGATCTCGAAGCCGACATCCATAAGCGTGTCGGACTTCACCACGGTCGTCGGCGAGCGCTGCACCATGGTGACCTTGGCGCCGGCTTCCCAGAGGTCGACGCTGACGTCGTGGCCGGAGCTTGCAGCACCTATCACCGCGACGCGTTTGCCGCGGAATTTCTCGCCGGTGGAATACTGGCTGGAATGCAGGAGCTCGCCCTTGAAGCTGTCGGCGCCGGGCAATTCGATTTGCTGCGGCGGCCCGTAGGCGCCGGTGGCGAAGACGATGTGTTTCGGCTTCAGCGTGACGCGTTGGCCGACGCGGTCGACCACCACGATCCAGACCTTTTCGGCCTCGTCGAAGGCGGCGCTGATGCATTTGGTGGCCACCCAATAATTCAGCTCCATGACGCGCGTATACATTTCCAGCCAGTCGCCCATCTTGTCCTTGGGCGTGAAGACCGGCCAGTTTTCCGGGAACGGAATGTAAGGCAGATGGTCGTACCAGACCGGGTCGTGCAGCACGAGCGAGCGGTAGCGGTTGCGCCAGGAATCGCCGGCGCGCGCATTCTTCTCGACGATGAGGGTCGGAACGCCGAGCTGCCGCAGCCGGGCGCCCAGCATGATGCCGCCCTGCCCGCCGCCGATCACCAGGCAGTAGGGCTGCTCATGCACGCCGAGATCGCGCGCCTCGCGCGCCCGTGCTTCCGCCCAGGTCTCGCGCTTGGGGTCGGCCTTGTGGCGGATGCCGAGCGGCCGCGCAGGACCCTTTTGCTCCTCAAAACCCTTGAGCTCGCTCATCGCCGTGAACAGCGTACGGCAGCGGCCGTCCTTGAGCCGCAGGATCCCCTCGCCCCGCGCCACCCCAGTCTCGAACGTGAACCAGGCCTCGACGATGCCGTCGTCGAGGCTCGCCTCGCCGGTCAGGTGCCAGTGCGACGGCTGCGCCAGCGACAGCGTTGCCTTCAGCATCTCGCGGATCGCGGCCTGCCCCTCCATGGTCTTGATGTTCCATGTGAAGGTCAAAAGATCGCGCCAGTAGCAATCTTCCGCAAAGAGGTTCGTCGCCGCCTCGATATCGCCCGCCTCCAGCGCCCGGCCGAATGAGCCGAGCCAGGTCGCCGCCTGTTGCGATGGTGCGATGTCGAGCATTTTTCGTCGTTCCCTTTTCAGTTGGAGTTCCCTGGCCGCGCCGACCTTCCCTTCTCCCGTTGTGGGAGAAGGTGGATCGGCGCGCAGCGCCGAGACGGATGAGGGGTGTTCCAGCGGAGTGAGACGCTGGTGGCATCTGGAACACCCCTCATCCGACCTCGCTTCGCGAGGCCACCTTCTCCCACAAGGGGAGAAGGGTAGTCGCTAATCCCCGAGCGGCTCCATCTCCTTGCCCGTCCGATGGATCTGCGCATTGTATTTGATCCTGCGCACCGTCTCGCGCGCCGGGCCGTCGATCTTGTAGGCTGTCGCCACCGCCAGCAGATCGATGGCCGCCAGGAATGCGTAGCGCGACGCGGTCGGCTTCAGCGTGTCGGGATATTCCGGAACGGCCATCGTCAGCCGCACGTCGCAGACGCGGGTCAGCTCGGTGTCCGGCGCCGTCACGCAGATCGCGTTGGCGCGGTAGTGCTTGGCGAGCTCCACCGCCTCGATCACCTCGCGCGTGCGCCCTGTGGCCGAGATCGCGATCACCAGATCGCCCGGCTTCAGCGTCGAGGCGGTCATGCGCATCAAATAGGGATCGCTTTGCGCATTGATGGTGATCCCATAGCGGAAGAGGCGGTATTGCGTCTCCTGCGCCAGCGCCGACGAGCTGCCGCCGAGGCCGAACACCGTCACCTGCCGCGCCTTGGCGATCAGTTCCGCCGCCTTCTGCAGCTGTCCCGGATCGATCTGCCGCTCCGCCTCCTGCAGCGCGCGCCGCGCTTCGCCGAAGACGGCGTTCCAGAACGGCATGCCGCTGTCGCTGTTCGCGGGCTGGGGCTTGGTGGCGAGATAGAGCGCGCCGACGACAAGGCTCTGCGCCAGCTTCAGCTTGAAATCGCGCACGCCCTCGCAGCCGATGGCGCGGCAGAACCGTGTCACCGTCGGCTCGCTGACCCGGGCACGTTGGGCAAGCGCGGCATTGGACGCGTCGACCGCATATTTGACATCGTCGAGCACGACATCGGCGACGCGGCGCTCGGCCGGCCGCAGCTCCGCATAGCTGTCCTTCACCTGCGAGATGATATCGGGAAAGCGCCTGACATGGTCGTGCCGGTCGCCGTCTTCGTCCGCAATTCGCAATGCCTGGCTGTCAGCTTCGGTCATTCGCCAGTCCTCCCCAGCCCGCTTCTGGATCCGTCATCTTCGCGATTATCCGCCCGCTGGCCATAGGCAATCAACCGAGCTGAGTATGTAGGAAAGTAACACACACCGCAAGGGATGATAACACCCATTTAAATCAACATATTAACTGATATCTGATTGAACCTGATTGCTTCTGTCGTCTGTCGCCGCTTGACAGTAAAGTAGGATAGTTACAGACTGATTTCGCGGACAGATGGGGCCTTGGGCAACGCATCGCGCAGTCTCCGAGGGGGAGCATGAGTACGGCAAGCGCAAGAACGCCGAAGCTCGGCGTGCAGGCAGCGACCAAGGTCTATCAGACAGGTTCCGGCGATCTTCTGGCGCTGGACCGCTGCAGCCTCGATGTTCAACCCAATGAGATCGTTTCGATCGTCGGCCCCTCCGGCTGCGGCAAGACCACGCTGTTGTGGTCTATGTCGGGCCTGCACCGGCTGACCGGCGGCGCGATCCTGCTCGACGGCAAGGAGGTCACTGGACCGCGCCCCGAGATCGGCATTGTCTTCCAGGAAGCGAACCTCCTGCCCTGGCGCAATCTCGACGCCAACATAAACTTCCCCTTCGAGATCAAGGGCGAGAAGCCCGACCGCGCCTGGATCGCCCATCTCTTGCACCGCGTCGGGCTGGATGGCTTCGGCGGCAAATTCCCGCGCGAGCTTTCCGGCGGCATGCAGCAGCGCGCCGCGATCGTGCGCGCGCTGGCATTGAAGCCTTCCGTGCTTTTGATGGACGAGCCCTTCGGCGCGCTCGACAGTTTCACCCGCGAGGAGATGAACCGCCTCGTCGAGGAGATCTGGCTCGACACCAAGACCACCATCGTCTTCATCACCCATAGCATCGAGGAAGCGATCTTCCTCTCCGACCGCGTCGTGGTGCTGACGACCCGGCCTGGCCGCGTCGCCAAGATCTACGACGTGCCGTTCGCGCGCCCGCGTTCGCTGGAGATCATGGCGACGAAGGAGGTTTTCGACCTCACCAACCGCATCAAGATGGACATCGTCGGCGAACGTCGGCCGCAAGCGCAGCAGCAGCCGGAGCACAAGAGCGCTGAAATCGTGAGGATCAGGCAGTGAGCGGAGGCGACGCCATTCCGGAATTCTCGAAGGCGAAGTCAGGCGGTGACGGGCAGGAGGTCAGCCTCACCAACCTTTCCGCCTTCGCCAGCGGCCCCGGCATCAAGTCCGGAGCCGAGGTGGCGGCGATCCTCGCCGTGGCGGTGGTCATCATCGGCGGCATCGAGCTCGCGCTTCGCATCTTTCACGTGCCGCAATACATCATGCCGCCGCCGAGCTCGATCGCCTATGCCTTGTTCGACGAGTTCCCGCTGATCGCCCCGCATCTCGGCTACACGCTGGTCGAGCTTGTCTCCGGCTTCGCCATCGGCGCCATCGTCGGCCTGGTGATGGCGGCGGTGATCACGCAGTTCCCCTTCGCCGAGAAGATCGTCGCGCCTTACATCCTGATCCTCGTCACCACACCGATGCTGGCGCTGGTGCCGCTTTTGATCCTGCGCTTCGGCTTCGGCTACACGCCGCGCATCATCGCGGTCGCCCTGGCTGCCGGCCCGATGGTGATGATCAACGCCGCGACCGGATTCCGCCGCGTCGACAGCGCCAAGATCGCCTTAGCCCGCTCCTATGGCGCCAGAACCCTGCAGATCTTCTGGAAGATCCGCGCGCCGATGGCGCTGCCGATGATCCTGGTCGGGCTGATGATCGGCGCCATCTTCGGCCTGCTCACCGCCGTCGGCGCCGAGATGGTCGGCGGCGGTTTCGGCCTCGGCAACCGGCTCACCTCCTATTCGTCGATGATCCAGATGCCGCAATTCTTCGCGGTGGTGCTGATCCTGTCGACGCTCGGCATCCTGATCTACGTGCTGTTCTTCCTGATCGGCAAGAAATGGGCGAGCTGGGAGACCTAAGCGCGAAAGGACGGGGTCGCCCGGGAGGCGGGCGAAGGCAAGGCAAGCGATCAATAAGGGCAATCAACAAAAGGGGAATGCCATGACCAACGACAATCCGATCCATTCCAGTGCTCCGACCGGCATCAGCCGCCGCTATTTCCTGCAGGTGACAGCGGCCGGCGTCGTGACCGCCACCGCGCTCGGCGCATCCGGCCTGAGGGCCAGGGCGGCGGCCTATGAGAAATTCACCTGGATCTCGCCGCGCGGCACGCTCGAAGTGCTGGACGACTATCCTTACTGGTCGGCGAAGAAAGCCGGCTATTTCGGCGACCTCAACACCGACATGCAGCCCGGCCCTTCGGATGGCACCGCGACGGTGAAATTCGTCGATGTCGGCCAGGCCGACATGGGCTTCCCCTCGCCCGGCGTCTTCTCCTTCGCCATTCAGAACGGCATGAAGTTGAAGTCCGTCTTCCACATGGGCGCGCGCGATACTTTCAGCCTCGCCTTCCGCAAGGGCCAGGGCACCAACAACCTCAAGGACCTCGAGGGCAAGACAATTCTGCTCGGCTCCGCCGCCTGGCAGGCGATCGTCGATCCGCTGCTGGCGGCTCAGGGCGTCGACATCAAGAAGGTGAAATATGTCGAGGCCGGCTGGCCGACCTGGGGCACCGCGCTTGCCGGCGGCCAGGGCGATGCGGCGCTTTCCTGGGAAGGCTTGCGCGCCGAATGGATCGCCAAGGGCCTCGATTTCGAATATTGGCTGGGCGTCAAGAATTCCAAGCTGCCGGCCAACACCTTCGTCGTGCGCGCCGCCGACCTCGAGGATGCCGACAAGAAGGCCTTCCTGGAAAAATACCTGCGCGGCTGGGCGATGGGTCTCGAGTTCGGCTACCAGAACCCGCGCGCGGCGGTCGAGGCCGTGTTCGAGCAGTTCCCGACCTTGGCCAAGAACCTCGGTCCCGAGCTCGGCACCACCTCGATCCTGCAGCAGATCAACGTCTTCCGCGGCGACATGGACAAGCGCGGCGGCTGGGGTTCGCACGACATGGCGAGCTGGCAGGGCTTCTTCGACGAGATCCTCAAGATCGGCCAGATCAGCGCGCCGGTGAAGGCCGAGGACGTCTGCACCAACGATCTGATCCCGGCCGCCAACGATTTCGACAAGGCCAAGGTCAAGGCCGATGCCGAGGGCGTGAAACTGTCGGAAGGCTTTGCCGCGCTCGACGTCGACAAGATCAAGGCGCACCTGTTCGATTCCGCCGTCAAGTAACGCGACTGCCATGACCATCGGGCGGCGGGAGGCGCCGTCCGCCATTCCGTTCAAAGAGCATTGGGGAGGCTTCGATGGCCGACAAGGTGAAAATACTGGTGGTTGGTCTGGGCAATATGGGCGCATCGCATGCCAGCGCCTATCACCGCTCCGAAGGTTTCGAGATCGTCGGCATCATGAGCCGCTCGATCAAAAGCAACAAGAAGATCCCCAAGGAACTCGCCGGCTACCCGCTCTATGAGGATTTCGACCTGGCGCTGAAGGAGACGAAACCGGACGCGGTCTCGATCAACAGCTGGCCGAACACGCATGCCGAATACGCGTTGAAGGCGATCGCCGCCAATTGCCATGTCTTCATGGAAAAGCCCCTGGCCACCAACATCGAGGACGCAGAGAAGGTGGTGGCCGCGGCGCGGGCGAAGAACCGCAAGCTGGTGCTGGGCTATATCCTGCGCGTCCACCCGTCCTGGATCAAATTCATCGAGGTCGGCAAGACGCTCGGCAAGCCGCTGGTGATGCGCCTGAACCTCAACCAGCAGAGCAGCGGCACTGCGTGGCACTGGCACAAGAACCTGATCGATTCGCTGATCCCGATCGTCGACTGCGGCGTCCACTATGTCGACGTCATGTGCCAACTGACCGGCGCCAAGCCGGTGCGCGTGCACGGCATCGGCGCAAAACTCTGGGCCGAGGCCGACAAGCAGAATTACGGCCATTTGCACGTCACCTTCGATGACGGCTCGGTCGGCTGGTATGAGGCCGGCTGGGGCCCGATGATGAGCGAGACGGCCTATTTCGTGAAGGACGTGGTTGGCCCGAAGGGCGCCGTCTCGATCGTCGCCGGCCAGTCGGGCAGCAGCGCCAAGGATGCCGAGGAAGTGTCCGATTCCGCCGACATCGACCGCCATACCAAGACCGACGCGCTGAAGATCCACTATGCGCAGGTCGACGGCGACAAGAATTTTGCCAAGCCCGACGAGATCGTCAGCATGGAGGACGAGCCCGGGCACCAGGAACTCTGCGACCGCGAGCAGGCCTTCTTCCTGCGCGCCATCCGCGAGGACCTCGATCTGACCGAGCAGATGGACGCGGCCGTCAACAGCCTGCGCATCGTACTGGCGGCGGAGCAGAGCATCGCGGAGAAGCGGACCGTCGAGCTGGCCTGAACCTTCTCTGTCACCAGTCGCGCCACTCCCCTCATCCGGCCGCTTCGCGGCCACCTTCTCCCCGGCGGGGAGAAGAGATTGGCGCCGGCGCTGACAATCTCCTCTCCCCGCCGGGGAGAGGTCAGCCGAGCGAAGCGAGGCTGGGTGAGGGTGAGTCCAGCGATCGGCAATCATAGGGAGGAACACATGACCGCGATTTCGGAGAGCTTGATTGCGACCTACACCAACTCCGACGCGCTGGCGCTCGCCGGCCTGGTAAAGCGCGGCGAGGTTTCGCCGGCTGAGCTCGTCGAAGCGGCGATCACCATGATCGAGCGCCTCAACCCGTCGCTCAATGCCGTCATCCACCGTCTCTACGACATGGCGCGCAGCCAAGCTGCGACAGTGGACAAGAACGCGCCTTTCGCCGGCGTGCCTTATCTCCTCAAGGAGCTCGCTTCGTCCTGGAAAGGCGCGCCTCTCACCAACTCGTGCCGCTACCTGAAGGACTTCGTCGCCGATTCCGACAGCGAGGTGGTGTGCCGCATCAAGGCCGCCGGGCTCGTCCTCGTCGGCAAATCCAACGCGCCGGAGAACGGCTGGTCGATCACCACCGAGCCAAAACTCTACGGCGCGACGAAGAACCCGTGGAAGCAAGGGATCACGCCGGGCGGCTCCAGCGGCGGTGCTGCCGCCGCGATCGCTTCGCGCATGGTGCCGATCGCCGAGGCCAGCGACGGCGCAGGCTCGATCCGCGTGCCGGCTTCCTGTTGCGGCATTGTCGGCCTGAAGCCTTCGCGCGGCCGCGTCAGCCTCGCGCCCTACGGCGACTATTGGTATGGCGGCGCCTATTTCCTCTGCTGCTCGCGCACCGTACGCGACACCGCTGCCTATCTCGACGCGGTGGCCGGCGCCCTGCCCGGCGACGCCTACACCCCACCGGTTCCGACGGACAGCTGGCTCAACCTCTCCGCACGGGCGCTGAAGAAGCTGCGCATCGGCTTTACCGTCACGCCGCCGAACGGCGCCGCGATGGATCCTGAAGTCAAGCAGACGGTGCTTTCCACGGTCGCCGCGCTCGAACGTCTCGGCCACGATGTCGAGGAGCACGACATGCCGCTCGACGCCGATGCTGCCTGGAAAACCTACACCGACATGACCAACGTGCAGACGGCCGCCACCTTCGGCTTCCTCGAAACGCTGGTCGGCCGCCCCGTCACGCCGAACGATGTCGAGCCGGTGACCTGGGCGGTCATCGAGCGCGGCCGCGCGACCAGCGGCATCAAACATGTTTCCGATGTCGAGCAACTGAGGCTGATCGGCCGCGATATCGTCGGCGACCTAAACCCCTATGACATCTTCATCACCCCGACGCTGACGCAGCTGCCGCGCCCGCTCGGCTACTACGACATGTCGGAGACCGAGCTCGACCGCTACAACGCCAAATGGGGCGACGCGGTCTTCAACTTCCCCTTCAACATCTCCGGCCTGCCGGCGATCTCGCTGCCGCTCGGGCAATCGGCCGCTGGCGTGCCGATCGGCGTCCAGCTCGTCGGCCGTTACGGCGACGAGGCGACGGTGCTGGCGCTGTCCACACAGTTGGAAGGCGAGATGCCGTGGAAGGACCGACGGCCGGCGCTGTAGGAGCGAGAAGCTCGATTGGGTCAGCGCGCCAATGGATGGCCTCGCGAAGTGCCCACGTGAAATGCCAATTGCGAAGGTCAGCACCGCCCTGTGGTGGCATTTGATCGTGACGCATCCTTCGCTAAGCTGCGGAACTCTCTTCGATCAAGCCGAGCTGCCTGGCGCACCGCATAAGTCTACCAACCTGTCCACGCCGGATCGAGTGGTGCCCATTCTCGTAAAGCTCAACGATCCAATCTTCGTCATCTTCACTCAGATCCAATCGCGCTTCATAGCAATGTCGCAGCAAGCGGCTGATGCTAAAACCACGGTGTTTAGCCACCAGGACCAAGCTGTCTCGCACCTCAAGCAGTTTCTCGACCTGTCGAGTGGTCAACTCATCGTCAACATAGCCAATTATGCTTTCGACGAATCCCGTCTCCCACTCGGTCAATGCCTCACGCTCGGATGCAAGCAATAATCTCGCAATAGATCGCGCTGCGGCGATGTCTTTGCGGATACGCTCAATCTCACTCCAAGATGCCATATGCCATCTCCGACTATCAGGTCGCAGGCAACAAGGACAAACTGTGGATAATTGCGGGGACAATATTTAAGTGAGTCGCCGCCTCAGGGAAAGAGCACCTGCGGACAGCTCACCTTGGCAACAGGTTCACGGCCGAATTAGCCAGGCCAAATTCCTATAAAATTCCTATATCTTTCCCATCCGCCCCGTCTCGAACCTTTATGGCGATCGGGTCCATATCTCCCTTCGAAGAAACGCTTTGATCGCCGTCGCCGCCAAGGTGACGAGCGTCCGTGTGCAGTTTTGAGCCCGCCACCGCGAGCCCGCAAACACAAAGTGGAAACAAAGGAAGACCAGCCATGGATCTTATAGTTCTCGGGATCGGAATTTTGTTCTTCGCCCTGTCCTTAGCCTACGTCAAAGCCTGCGACAGAATCTGAGCGGAAGGGCCGGATCATGCTTCTCGATTACATTCTTGGCGGCGCGGTGACCTTGTTCCTGCTCGCCTACCTCACCTACGCCCTCATCCGCCCCGAGCGTTTCTGAACGTTCCGGCGCCAGGCACGGAAAGCCATCCCAATGACAATCTACGGCTGGATACAAATCCTTCTCTATTGCGGCATCCTCGTCGCGCTCGTTAAGCCGGTCGGCTCCTATATGCACCGCGTCTTCAACGGCGACCGCACCTTGCTCTCGCCCGTGCTCGTCCCGATCGAGCGCGGCCTCTACCGTTTTTCGGGGACAAGCGAGAAGGAAGAACAGCATTGGGCCGTTTATGCGACGGCTATGCTGCTCTTCAACCTTGTGGGCCTTCTCGTTCTCTATGCGCTGCAGCGAGTGCAGGGCGTGCTGCCCTACAACCCCGCAGGCATGACCGCGGTCGACCCGCAGCTCGCCTTCAACACCGCCGCGAGCTTCATCACCAACACCAACTGGCAGAATTACGGCGGCGAAAGCACGATGTCTTACCTCGTGCAGATGGCGGGCCTCACCGTCCAGAATTTCGTCTCGGCTGCCACCGGCATTGCGATTGCGATCGCGCTGATCCGCGGCTTCGCTCGTGCTTCGGGCAAGTCGATCGGCAATTTCTGGGTCGATCTGACCCGCTGCACGCTCTACGTGCTCCTGCCGATGTGTATCGTGCTGACGCTGGTCTATGTCTGGCTCGGCATTCCGCAGACGCTTGGGCCTTATGTCGACGCCACCACGCTGGAAGGCGCCAGGCAGACCATCGCGCTCGGACCGGTCGCCTCGCAGGTCGCCATCAAGATGCTCGGAACCAATGGCGGCGGCTTCTTCAACGCCAATGCCGCGCATCCGTTCGAGAACCCGGACGCGATCTCGAACATGATCCAGATGCTGACCATCTTCGTGCTCGGCGCCGGCCTCACCAACGTCTTCGGCCGCATGGTCGGCAATCAGCGCCAGGGCTGGGCGATCCTCGCTTCGATGGGTGCGCTGTTCATAATCGGCGTCATCGTCTGCTATTGGGCCGAGGCCGCCGGCAACCCTCTGGTCCATGCGCTCGGCATCGACGGCGGCAACATGGAAGGCAAGGAGACCCGCTTCGGCATCGCCGCCTCGGCACTGTTCGCGGTCATCACCACGGCTGCCTCCTGCGGCGCCGTCAACGCCATGCATGATAGCTTCACCGCGCTTGGCGGCATGATCCCGCTCATCAACATGCAGCTCGGCGAAGTCATCGTCGGCGGCGTCGGCGCCGGTTTCTACGGCATCCTGATGTTCGTCGTCATCGCGGTTTTCGTTGCCGGCCTGATGGTCGGCCGCACGCCGGAATATCTCGGCAAGAAGATCGAGGCCAGGGAGGTCAAGATGGCAATGCTGGCCATCCTGTGCTTGCCGCTGGCCATGCTGATCTTCACGGCCATCGCCGTGGTCCTGCCCAGCGCTGTGGCCTCGATGGCCAATGGCGGGCCGCACGGCTTCTCCGAGGTGCTCTATGCCTATACCTCGGCGGCCGCCAACAACGGCTCGGCCTTCGGCGGCCTCACCGGCAACACGCCTTGGTACAACCTGACCATGGCCATCGGCATGCTGATGGGCCGTTTCCTGGTCATCATCCCGGCTCTGGCCATTGCCGGCTCGCTGGCGGCGAAGAAGACCGTGCCCGCTTCGGCCGGCACCTTCCCGACCGACGGCACGCTGTTCGTTGGCCTGCTGGTCGTCGTCATCATCATCGTCGGCGGCCTCACCTTCTTCCCGTCGCTCGCCGTCGGTCCCATCGTCGAGCATCTGGCGATGATCCATGGACAGACCTTCTGAGATGACCATGCCCGGGTTCAACCGCATACGTCGGCACGACGGTCACCGGACCGGTGACGGAGCGCCCGACAACGGAAGGGACGAGAAGCCTCGTCCTTTCCCGACCCTTTCAACCTTTCTCGGCATGGCGGCCGTGCTGTTCGTGCTGTGGCTGCTGGCCACCGGTCTTCCGCACCTCTTCCCGAAGACCGAACACCCGGCGCCATCCAACATAACCGATACTGGAGCCTCGAAATGAGCCAGTCCAAATCCGCGAGCATTGTCGATGCCCGCATCCTTGTGCCCGCCATCGGCGGCGCCTTCCGCAAGCTGAACCCGCGCACGCTGATCAAGAATCCGGTGATGTTCGTCGTCGCCATTGTCTCGTTGCTCACGACCATCCTTTTCATCCGCGATCTCATCGCCGGGGGCGGCGATCTCGGCTTCACCCTGCAGATCATCATCTGGCTGTGGTTCACCGTGCTGTTCGCGAATTTCGCCGAGGCAGTCGCCGAAGGCCGCGGCAAGGCGCAGGCCGACTCGCTGCGCAAGGCGCGCACCGAGACCCAGGCCAAGCTCCTCGCCAACGGCGACCGCACGAAATTCAAGCTGGTGCCGGGCACCAGCTTGAAGGTCGGCGATGTCGTGCTGGTCGAGGCCGGCGACATCATCCCGTCCGACGGCGAGGTGATCGAAGGCGTGGCCTCCGTCAACGAGGCGGCGATCACCGGCGAATCCGCGCCCGTCATCCGCGAATCCGGCGGCGACCGCTCGGCCGTCACCGGCGGCACCCAGGTGCTGTCCGACTGGATCCGCGTGCGCATCTCCGCCGCGTCCGGCCAGACCTTCCTCGACCGCATGATCTCGCTGGTCGAGGGCGCCGAGCGCCAGAAGACGCCGAACGAGATCGCACTCAACATCCTGCTCGTCGGAATGACGCTGATCTTCGTGCTGGCCACCGCTACCATCCCGAGCTTCGCCTCCTATTCGGGCGGCTATATCCCGGTGACGATCTTGGTTGCTCTGTTCGTGACGCTGATCCCGACCACGATCGGCGCGCTGCTGTCGGCCATCGGCATCGCCGGCATGGACCGCCTGGTGCGCTTCAATGTGCTTGCCATGTCCGGCCGCGCCGTCGAGGCCGCCGGCGACGTCGACACGCTGCTGCTCGACAAGACCGGCACCATCACGCTCGGCAACCGCCAGGCGACCGAGTTCCGTCCGGTCAAGGGCGTCACCGAACAGGAGCTGGCCGATGCCGCCCAGCTCGCCTCGCTCGCCGACGAGACGCCGGAAGGCCGCTCGATCGTCGTGCTGGCCAAGGAGAAATACGGCATCCGCGCCCGCGACATGGCGACCCTGCACGCAGCCTTCGTGCCCTTCACCGCGCAGACCCGCATGAGCGGCGTCGACATCGACGGTTCGTCGGTGCGCAAGGGTGCCGTCGATGCGGTGCTCAATCACGTCAACCAAGCGACCGTCGCCGCCCACGGCACGCGCCCGACAAGCGACGCCATCCGCGATCTCCAGGCCGTTGCCGACGAGATCGCCAAGGCCGGCGGCACGCCGCTGGCGGTCGAGCGCGACGGCCGCCTGCTCGGCGTCGTCCACCTCAAGGACATCGTCAAGGGCGGCATAGCCGAGCGTTTCGCCGAGCTGCGCAAGATGGGCATCCGCACGGTGATGATCACCGGCGACAACCCGCTGACCGCGGCAGCCATCGCCGCTGAAGCCGGCGTCGACGACTTCCTTGCCCAGGCGACGCCTGAGAACAAGCTGTCGCTGATCCGCGAGGAGCAGGCCAAGGGCAAGCTGGTCGCGATGTGCGGCGACGGCACCAATGACGCGCCGGCGCTCGCCCAGGCCGATGTCGGCGTCGCCATGAACACCGGCACGGTCGCCGCGCGCGAAGCCGGCAACATGGTCGACCTCGACAGCGACCCGACCAAGCTGATCGAGATCGTCGAGATCGGCAAGGCGCTGTTGATGACGCGCGGCTCGCTGACGACCTTCTCGATCGCCAACGACGTGGCCAAGTACTTCGCCATCATCCCGGCGATGTTCGCGGTCTTCTATGTCGCGCCCGGTCAGCCCACTGGTCCGCTGCAGGCGCTCAACATCATGCATCTGGCGACGCCGCAGAGCGCCATCCTGTCGGCCATCATCTTCAACGCGCTGATCATCATCGCCCTGATCCCGCTGTCGCTGAAGGGCGTGAAATATCGTGCCATCGGCGCCGGCTCGCTGCTCACCCGCAACCTGCTCGTCTACGGCCTCGGCGGCATCATCGTGCCCTTTGTCGGCATCAAGGCGATCGACCTGATCGTCACGGCCCTCGGCCTCGCATAAGGACTTATCCCGATGTTCAAGCAACTCAGACCCGCTATCGTCATGATCGTCTTCTTTACGGTGTTGACCGGCCTGATCTATCCGATCGGCATGACCGGCATTGCCCAGGCGCTGTTTCCGAACCAGGCCAATGGCAGCCTGATCGAGAGGGACGGCAAGGTCATCGGCTCCAGCCTGATCGGCCAGGCCTTTGCCAATGACCGCTATTTCCACGGCCGGCCGTCGGCCGCCGGCGACGGCTACAATGCGACGGCCTCCAGCGGCTCGAATCTCGGTCCGACAAACGCGAAATTGATCGAGCGCATCAAGGGCGACGCCGAGAAGCTGAAGGCCGAGAACCCGAACGCGCCGGTGCCGATGGACCTCGTCACGACCTCCGGCAGCGGCCTCGATCCCGACATCAGCCCCGAGGCGGCCTATTTCCAGGTGCCGCGCGTCGCCAAGGCCCGCGGCGTTGACGAGGCCAAGGTCCAGGCGCTCGTCGACGGCCATGTCGAAGCGCGCGAGCTTGGCATCTTGGGCGAGCCGGTGGTCAATGTGCTGGCGCTGAACCTGGCGCTGGACGAGCTGAAGTGATCCACGCGCCGGGGATCGACACGGTCCCCGGCGCAATCCATGATTGGACTGATGCCCGACGACAGGACCGACTCCGAGAACCGCCCCTCCCCCGACGCGCTGCTGGAGCATGCCGAGCGCGAGGGCCGTGGCCGGCTGCGCATATTTCTCGGCGCGGCACCCGGCGTCGGCAAGACCTACGAGATGCTGATGGCGGGCCGCGCCCGCCGCGCCGACGGCGTCGATGTCGTCATCGGCATCGTCGAGACCCACGGCCGCAAGGAAACCCAGGCGCTGGTCGACGGCTATGAGGTGATCCCGCGCCGCCTGGTCGACTATCGCGGCCAGACCTTGGACGAGATGGACATCGACGCCATCCTGAAGCGGCGCCCTGCTTTGGTCCTTGTCGACGAGCTTGCCCACACCAACGCGCCAGGCAGCCGGCATCCCAAGCGCTATCTCGACGTCCAGGAGATCCTGGCGCAAGGCATCGACGTCTACACCACGCTGAACATCCAGCATGTCGAGAGCCTGAACGACGTCGTCGCCCAGATCACCCGCGTCAGGGTGCGCGAGACGGTTCCCGACTCCATCATCGACGAGGCGGACGACATCGAGGTCATCGATCTCACCCCCAACGACCTCATCAAGCGGCTGCATGACGGCAAGGTCTATTTCCCCAACACCGCGCAGCGCGCCATCGAGAACTATTTCTCACCGGGCAATCTGACGGCGCTGCGCGAGCTGGCGCTGCGCCGCACCGCCCAGCGCGTCGACGAACAGCTGCTCAATCACATGCAGTCGCACGCCATTCCCGGCCCCTGGGCGGCCGGCGAGCGCGTGCTCGTCTGCGTCGACTCGCAACCTGGCGGCGCGGCCCGCATCCGCTATGCGCGCCGGCTCGCCGACCGGCTGCGCGCGCCCTGGACGGCGCTTCACATCGACACGCCGCGTTTGGCCGGCATGTCCGAGGAAGACAAGGACCGGCTGGCCAGGAACCTGCGCCTTGCCGAGCAGCTCGGCGCCGAGATCACCACCATCCCCGGCCAGAACGTCGCCCAGGACATCGTGCGCCATGCGACGACGAACAATTTTACCCATATCGTCATCGGCCGGCCTACCCGTTCGCGCTGGCGCGAGCTGATCGAGGGTTCGCTCACCTATGATCTGATCCGCAATGCCGGCGACATCAGCGTCCACGTCATTTCCGGCGCCGAGCGCGATACCGACACGCCCTCGACGCGGCTCAAAGCCGCGCCCGAGCAGAAGCCTTTCCAGATCTGGCCCTATCTGATCTCGACCGTCTATGTCGCCGGCGCGCTGGCCGTCAGCTCGATCCTCGACCAGTTCCTCGACGTCCGCAATCTTGCCAGCGTCCTGCTGCTGGCGGTGCTGACGTCGGCGGTCACCTTCGGGCTCTGGCCGGCGCTCTATGCCTGTTTCGTGAGCGCGCTTGCCTTCAACTTCTTCTTCCTCGAGCCGCGCTACACGTTGACGATCCGGGACCCGGAAAGCATCGTAGCCTTCGCCGTCTTCCTCGTCGTCGCCGTGATTGCCAGCAATCTGACGGCGCGCGT
This sequence comes from Mesorhizobium sp. M2A.F.Ca.ET.042.01.1.1, assembly GCF_003997405.1. Taxonomy (NCBI): domain Bacteria; kingdom Pseudomonadati; phylum Pseudomonadota; class Alphaproteobacteria; order Hyphomicrobiales; family Phyllobacteriaceae; genus Mesorhizobium; species Mesorhizobium sp. M2A.F.Ca.ET.042.01.1.1. The sequence goes on along the minus strand of NZ_RZRX01000005.1, from coordinate 11,506 downwards.
GCAGCGCCAGGCGGTCGCCGCGCGCTCGCGGGCGCGCGCCACCGAGGATATCTATTCCTTTTCCAAGAAGCTCGCCGGCGCCGGCACGCTCGACGATGTGCTGTGGGCCACCGCCTTCCAGATCGCCTCGATGCTGAAGGTCCGGGTCGTGCTGCTTCTGCCGGAAAACGGCACCATCACCGTCAAGGCCGGCTATCCGCCGGACGATACCCTGGCCGAGGCCGATATCGCGGCCGCGCGCTGGGCCTGGGAGCACAACCGCGCCGCCGGCCGCGGCGCCGACACCTTGCCCGGGGCAAAACGCCTCTATCTCCCCTTGCGGACGGGGCGGACCGCGATTGGCGTGGTCGGCCTCGACAACGACAAGCAGGGACCGCTGCTGACGCCCGAGCAGCAACGCCTGCTCGACGCCTTGGTCGACCAGGCAGCGGTGGCCATCGAGCGCGTCCAGCTCGTTGCCGATGTCGACCGCGCCCGGCTTGCGGCTGAAGCGGACCGGTTGCGCTCGGCGCTGCTCACCTCGATCTCGCACGACCTGAAGACGCCGCTCGCCGCGATCATGGGCGCGGCCGGCACGCTGAAGGAATTCGCGCCGGCGCTGCCGGAAAACGATCGCGCGGAGCTTCTGTCGACGGTCGTCAGCGAATCGGAGCGGCTGAACCGGTTCATCGCCAATCTGCTCGACATGACCAGGATCGAATCGGGCGCGATGGAGCCGAATTACGCGCTCCATTATGTCGGCGATGTCGTCGGCTCGGCGCTGAACCGGGCGCAGAAGATCACCGCCGAGCACACAATAGAGACCGACATTCCGGCCGACCTGCCGATGCTGCGGCTCGATCCCGTGCTGTTCGAGCAGGCGCTGTTCAACCTGCTCGACAATGCCGCCAAATACGCCGCGCCCGGCTCGATCATCCGGCTGCAGGCCTGGGTCGACAATGGCGCCATCATCCTGCAGGTGATGGATGAGGGGCCGGGCATCCCGCCGGGCGACCTGGAGCGGATATTCGATACCTTCTACCGCGTGCGCAAACGCGACCAGGTGCGTGCCGGCACGGGTCTCGGCCTGTCGATCAGCCGCGGTTTCATCGAGGCGATGGGCGGCACGATCGCGGCGGCCAACCGCACCGACCGTCCAGGCGCGATCTTCACCATCCGCATGCCGGTGCCGGCTGAGTTGCCGGCGCTCGACGCGCCGCTTACGGATGATGCGGCATGACAAATCAGACCGTGTCCATATTGGTCGTCGACGACGAGCCGCCGATCCGCAAATTGCTGCGCGTTGGCTTGGGCAGCCAGGGCTATACGGTCTCCGAGGCGCCGAACGCCAAGGCGGCGATCGAGCTCCTGCGGACCGAACGGCCGGACCTGATCCTGCTCGATCTCGGCCTGCCCGGCATGACCGGCCTGGAGCTGCTCGGCAAATGGCGTGGCGAGGGTCTCGACATTCCGGTCGTGATCCTGTCCAGCCGCACCGACGAGGCCGGCATCGTCTCGGCGCTCGAGCTCGGTGCCGACGACTACGTAACCAAGCCCTTCGGCATGAACGAGCTGGTCGCGCGCATCCGCGTGGCGCTGCGCCACAAGTTCCAGCAGCAGGGCGAGAAGCCGGTGTTCCACACCGGCGATCTTTCGGTCGACCTGGTGAAGCGCATCGTCAAGGTCGAGGGCAAGGAGGTGAAGCTGTCGCCCAAGGAATACGACATCCTGCGCATGCTGGTGCAATATGCCGGCAAGGTGCTGACGCACCAGTTCCTGATGAAGCAGATCTGGAACGACTCGACCGACGTGCAATATCTGAGGGTCTATGTCCGCCAGTTGCGGCAGAAGATCGAGAAGACCCCGGACCAGCCGCGCTACATCATCACCGAGACGGGCGTCGGATATCGTTTGCGCGAGGTGGACGGAAACGAATAAGGCGACCGGCTTTCGCCATCGCCTCAAAATGAATACCGTCGTTGTGGATCAATCCGCCGACAGATCCGCCGTCCGCGCCAGCGCGCTTCCAAAACCGTTGAGCGAGATGGTGAAGGAGATCGGCCGCATGGTGTCCGCCGCCGTAGCATTGATCTTCAGCGTGGTTGCGTTCTGCAGCAGCGGCGTGGTGTCGGTATCGAACGTCACCGGCACCAGGCAACCCACCGCCTGGCAGGTGTTGAACTGCAGCGTGCCGTCGAGCTTCTTGTCGTCGATTTCGAGCGCGACGCCGTTGGCGAGCGCAAGTCCGAAGGGCAGCGCCAGCGTGCCGCTGGCGTCCTGGCCGGTCTTGGTTGTCAATTCGATCGCCAGCAGCCGCTGGCCGCTCTGCTTGTTGAACTGCTGATGCGACAGGCTGCAGACCTTGTTGGTACTGGTGACCTGGCAGTTCACCGTCCAGTCGCCATGCGTTTCCGAAAGCGCCGACGCGCCACCCGGCAGTTGCGGCTTGGCCGCCGCGCCGGCGGGCTGGGCGGCCACCTTGTCGCCCTTGTTCTGCGCGGCGAATGCCGGCGGACCGACGATGCCCGCGACGGCCAGCATAGCTATGGCAAACTTATACCTGATTTTCATCGAATCCCTCTTTGCCAACCGGCCAGTCGCGTGGACGGGCGGAGCCGCTGTTAGAGCCGCCAGCCGCCGCCGCCGTCAAGTGCAAGGCTGAGGCACGGGCCGGATTTCTTTGGCATGACAATCGATCAGCTGACCATGGCGCCGCGGGTCGAACACCCTATATTAGATCGAGGTTCTGTTTTTGATGCGGACAAGGAAGCCATGTCGTCCCGCGGCCTATTGACCTTTCTGATTTCAGCTGTCCTGGCGGCCTCCGGCTTGCTGAGCATGGCTTCCGGCATATCGGCCCAGGTCGTCATCCCGACGAATCGCAACGCGTTGGTGCAGCAGAACCAGCTGCAACAGTTGCAGAACCAATTGCAGCGGCAGCAATACCAGCAGCAGCAGCAGATCTATCGTGAGCTCGACCGGCCCACCGCGCGCCAGCCTCAGCCCAACGTGCCGGTATATGATCAGACATGTCGAATGGAAGCGGTCGGCAACACGATTTCGCGGGTTTGCCGCTGACATTTTGTTTTTTTCAGGTTATTAGCCGACTTACTTACCGGCAAAATACCGGATTGCGAGGGCGGTGGTTTTAGAGCAATTCCAGGAAAGTGTGACACGGTTTTCCGTCAGGAATTGCGTAAAAACAGAAAGATAGAGCGGTTCGCCGTTTCCACGAAACGGTGAGACGCTCTAGGGTTTGCAGGGGGCCAGGTTTTTGCCGCGCCGATAGCGTATGGCAGGGAAGCTGCTCCTACCGGAATTTGGGATGGCAACAACCAAGAAGAAAGCAGTTCGCAAAGCCAAGAAAGGGCAACGGATCCGCCAGGTGGCGGCCATTCCGTTCCGGTTGCGGGAAGACGGTGGCCTCGAAGTGTTGCTCGTCACCTCACGCACCACGCGGCGCTTCATCGTGCCCAAGGGCTGGCCGATGAAAGGCAAGAGCGGACGCAGGGCGGCAACGATCGAAGCCCGGGAAGAGGCCGGTGTTCTCGGCAAGTCGCTGAAGCGGCCTGCCGGTACCTATTCCTATTGGAAACGCATGACCGACGGCTTCATTCGGGTGGACGTTTCGGTCTATCTCCTCCAGGTCACGGAGGAACTTGCCGATTGGCGGGAAGCCGCGAACCGGCAACGCGCATGGCTGCCGCCGGCAGACGCTGCCCTGCTCATCGACGAGCCTGAGCTTTCGACGCTGCTCCGGGATCTGACCATTCCGGCGGCCGATCCGTCCTAAGCGGACACCTGTTCAGTATCGTTCGGCCCATGGCGGCATGCCGGTGTGAATCCACCGCTGGGACCGTCCCCATTCGCAGCTTGACTCACACATATCCCGATGGTTATACGAAGATCAATAGCCACCGGGTTATTGATTAGAAATGACGACCGCCCATGACATGCTGTTCAGGACGCTTGCCGATCCGACACGGCGCGCCATCTTCGAACGTCTCTGCCGCCAGGGCGAGCAGACGGTCGGAGCCCTCACCGCGCAGGCAGGCGTGTCGCAGCCGGCGGTGTCGAAGCATCTGGGCGTGCTCAAGGAAGCGGGGCTGGTGCGCGACCGCCATGAAGGGCGCCAGACCCATTACAGCGCGCAGATCAAGGCGCTTGCGCCATTGATGGATTGGACGCGCGACATGGCGGGGTTTTGGGAAAGCCGGTTCGACGATCTCGAAGACCTGCTCAAAAGGATGGATCAATGAACGAAGCCGCAACGCGCTCCGTCATCGTCGAGCGCGAGATACCTTTTGCGCCGGAAAAGATCTGGCGCGCGCTCACCCAGCCGCATCTCATCGAGGAGTGGCTGATGAAGAACGACTTCAAGCCGGTCGTGGACCATCGCTTCAATCTGAGCGCCGAATGGGGTGGCGTCGACTGCCAGGTGCGGACGGTCGAACCGAACCGGACGCTGTCCTACAGCTGGGACACCAAGGACCTCGAGAGCGTGGTCACCTGGACGCTGACCCCGACGGGCACGGGCACGCATCTGCGCATGGAGCAGGTCGGCTTCCGCACCGATCAGGAGCCGTATTACCGCGGCGCCACCGTCGGCTGGAAAAGATACCTGGCGACCTTGGAGGAGGTCCTTTCGCGGCTCGACTGAAGGTCGCCGCCAACAGCAGGACTGCTCGGAACAACACACTGATTGGCGGGGCGGCACACCGCAGGCGTAAGCCATGGAGATATCGAAATGAAGATCAAGTTGACCAGTATCTATGTCGGCGACCAGGAGAAGGCCCTCGCCTTCTACACCGGTGTTCTGGGCTTCACCAGGAAGGCGGATTTCACCCACGGTCCGTTTCGCTGGCTAACTGTCGTCTCGCCGGACGATCCGGACGGCACTGAGCTGCAGTTGGCGCTGAACGACAATCCGGCGGCAAAGACCTATCAGCAGGCCATCTTCAAGCAGGGCCAGCCGGCGCTGATGCTGTTCAGCGACGACATCAAGGCCGACCATGAGCGCATCAAGGCCAAGGGCGGCACCTTCGCCATGGCGCCGACGGCGGTGACCGGCGCGACCATCGCGCAGCTCAACGACACCTGCGGCAACCTCGTCCAGCTTTCGCAGCTGGCGCGCTGGTAGGCGCCTCGATCCATCTCGTCATTTGCAAGGGAGGTTAGATTGAACTGGAGCAAGTGGATCAGGCAGCTTCACCGCTGGCTGTCGATCATCTTCACCGTCACCGTCATTGCCAATTTCGCCGCCATGGCCATGGGCCCGCCGCCCGCCTGGATCGTCTATTCGCCGTTGATCCCGCTTTTCCTGCTTTTGTTCAGCGGACTCTACATGTTCGTGCTGCCCTATGCCGCCAGATGGCGCGGCGAGCCGGCGGGCGAGCGAACAGGATCGGCCTGATGGTGAAAGCAAAATCGAAGGCCGACGCATCTCCGGACAAGAAGCCGGTCCTGCTCTCGGGCGGCAATCCGCAGATCGCCAAGGGCCATGGCGACGCTCCGGTGCAGGCCTATATCGCGGCGATGCCAGGCTGGAAGAGGGAGGTCGGGCGCCGGCTCGACCAGCTTATCGTGCAAGCCATTCCCAACGTGCAAAAGGCCGTCAAATGGAACTCTCCATTCTACGGCATGGAAGGTGATGGCTGGTTTCTCGGCATCCATTGCTTCGCCAGATACATCAAGGTGGCGTTCTTCCGCGGCCTGTCGCTGGACCCCGTGCCTCCGGTCGAATCCAAGAGCGGGGACACGCGCTATTTGCATATCCACGAGGACGATCGGCTCGACGAGGAGCGGTTCGTTTCCTGGGTGAAACAGGCGAGCCGGCTGCCCGGCGAACGGATGTAAGCGCAAGGAAGCATCAAGCGCCGCCTCCCGAGGGACCACGGCGGCGATGTCATATCCGGCATTGAGGAGAAACCAGACATGCAAGAAGACGGCGAGCAGGACGGTAAGTCTGCATCCGAGCTGATCGATAGAAGGATCGAGGAATTGGGCGACTGGCGCGGCGAGATGCTTGCCCGGCTCCGCGCCCTGATCCGCCAGGCCGCGCCGGAAGCCGTCGAGACATGGAAATGGCGCGGCGTGCCGGTTTGGGAGGATGCCGGCATCATCTGCACCGGCGAGACCTACAAGGCCGTTGTCAAGCTGACCTTCGCCAGAGGCGCGGCGCTGCCCGACCCCAAGAAGCTCTTCAACTCCAGCCTCGAAGGCAACACGAGGCGCGCCATCGATTTCAAGCAAGACGACACGATCGACGCCGATGCGCTGAAGGCGCTCGTACGCGAAGCCGTGACCCTCAACAGATCGAAGACCAAGCACTGAGAGAGGACTGCGGTATAACGCTATCGGGTTGATGTTGCCGGCTTTTCTTCCGCGCCCCGGCAACGCGGACCGATACTATGCGCCAAAATATCGCCACTACGCAGCGTAAGCGTCCTTATGTAGGTTAGCAATATTTCATGAAACAAATACTGGGCGAATTCATCGGCCGTTAAGCCAGGCGCGCTATCTGGATCGATGTCGCCGGCAACCGGGCGACATGCGGGGAAAAATATCGTCTCAACCGACGGATGAGCCAGTCGGACAGACACCGGGGGAGCAGAACGAGCTCCATGGGAATGGGATGAAGTTCTCGTCGACCGATGCCGGTCCGCGTCTGATAGGGCTGGTCTGGCCCTTCGTCGCGGTGGTCCTGGTCCAGGCGCTGGTCGCAACCCTCAGCCTCCACACATTATCGGCGGTCCGCGCCTATGTCGGCGGCGAAAGCCAATGGTCGAAAGGCCAGAAGCACGCCATCTACTTCCTGAACCTCTATGCCGATACCGGCCAGCAGGAATATTTCAACGAATATCGTCAAGCCATCGCCGTGCCGCTCGCCGATCGCGCCGCGCGGCTGGCGCTCGAACAGGCCGAGCCCGACACGAATGCGGCCCGGCTTGGCTTTCTCGGCGGCAACAATCACCCCGACGATGTTGACGGCCTGATCTGGCTGTTCCGGAATTTCCGCGGCGTCAGCTATCTCGACACCGCGATCCGCCACTGGACGGATGCCGACGAGATGATCCTCGCCATCGAGGGACTTGCCGACGAGATGAATCGAAGGCTGGAAAAAGGGCCGGCAACGCTAGCCGAGATCAGCCTCTGGAAGGCGAAAATCCACCAGCTCGACCGCCGGATCGGGCCATTGGCCAAGGCCTTTTCCGACAGCCTCGGCGAGGGATCGCGCTTCATCAAGATGGCGCTGACGGCGGCCAATCTCGCCACCGCCGCCCTGCTTATCCTGCTCGTCGTCTGGCGCACGCGCAAGCTGATGATACAGCGCCAGGCGTTTCAGAGCGCCCTCAACGCCGAGCGCGAGCGTGCCCAGATCACGCTGGCCTCGATCGGCCAGGCCGTCATCAGCACCGATGCCGAGGGGCGGCTTGACTATATGAATGCCGGGGCGGAGCGGCTGCTTGCCTGCTCGCTGACCGCAGCCAGGGGCAGGCCCATCGCCTCGTTGTTCCGGCTTGTCGACAAGGACAGCGGCGTCGAGGAGACCGATCTGATCGCGCGCCTGCTGGCAGGCGAGCCACGCCGCTCCAATGTGCGCCCACAGCTCCTGGAGCGTCCCGACAGCTCGGTCGTGCCGGTGGCGCTGAATGGCGCGCCGCTGATCGTCTCAGGCCAGATCCTCGGCTGTGTCCTGGCCCTGCACGACATGACGCGCGAGCAGGATTATATCGAGCGCCTGTCGTGGCAGGCATCGCATGATGCGCTGACCGGTCTCGTCAACCGCCGCGACTTCGAGAACCGGCTGGCGGGCGCGATCTCCGAAGCGCCGGAAAGGTCGCGCAGGCATGCGCTGATGTATCTCGACCTCGACCAGTTCAAGCTGGTCAACGACACATGCGGCCATGCCGCCGGCGACCAGCTGCTGCGCCAGATCTCGGTGCTGCTCGCCAACGAGCTGCCGCCCGGCGACATCCTGGCCAGGCTGGGCGGCGACGAGTTCGGCGTGCTGCTCTTCGATTGCGATGCCGACTGTGCCGCCGCAACCGCCGAACGGCTGCGCGCCACGGTCCAGGACCTGCATTTCTCCTGGGACGGGCGTCCCTTCAACATCAGCGTCAGCATCGGCATGGTCGAAGTCGCCAATGTCGGCATGACGCTGGAGGAGGTGCTGCGCGCAGCCGATGTCGCCTGCTACATGGCGAAGGAAAAGGGCCGCAACCGCATCCATTTCCACAGCGAGGGCGACACCGCGCTGCGCGAGCGCTTCGGCGAGATGGCCTGGGTGCAGCGCCTGCATGCCGCGCTGGACCAGGACCGCTTCAGGCTGCATGCGCAAGAGATCGCGCCCCTGCGTGACGATATCCGGGAGCAGGGCGCGCATATCGAAATCCTGCTCAGGCTGACCGATGAGGACGGCAGCTTCGTCACGCCGCAGAGCTTCATCCCGGCGGCGGAGCGCTACGGATTGATGCCGGCGATCGACCGCTGGGTGGTGCGCAACACCTTCGCCACCTTGGCAGCCAGGCGCGCCGACCCGCACGCGACGCCGATATCCACCTGCGCGATCAATCTCTCCGGCGCCACCTTTGGCGACGAGACGTTCCTCGGCTTCATGCGCGAGCAGTTCGCCGCGCACGCGATCCTCCCCGAAACGATCTGCCTGGAGATCACCGAGACCAGCGCCATTGCCAATCTTTCCGAAGCCATGCGCTTCATCGCCGATCTGCGCGGGCTTGGCTGCCGCTTCGCGCTCGACGATTTCGGCTCCGGCATGTCGTCCTTCGCCTATCTGAAGCATTTGCCGGTCGACTACCTCAAGATCGACGGCAGCTTCGTCAAGGACATGCTCGACGACCGCATCGACCGCGCGATGGTCGAGATGATCCATCACATCGGCAAGGTGACGGGAAAACGCACCATCGCCGAATTCGTCGAAAGCGAAGGCATCATCGACGCCTTGAAAGCGATCGGCGTCGACTATGCGCAGGGCTATGCGATCGCGCGGCCCCAGCCATTCGACGCAACCACGGTGCTGCGCGGCAATCGCAGCGAGCGCGATGCAATGACGGATGGATGGGAGACTTTGGCGCGGACGCTGCGCCGCAAAGCGGGCTAATCTAGGCGACAATTCCTCCGGCCCGCCGTTCCAGCAGGATCGTCGGCTTCTCGTGATAGGTGGTCCGCAGAATCTCTCCATAACCGTTCTTTTCGGCGACCTTCAGCGAAGCGCCGTTTTCCGGATCGATGATGCAGACGGTTCTCGCTTGTCCCAACGCCTCGTCGCTCCAGGCGACGATCCGCCCGACAACCTCGCTCGCAAGCCCCCGGCCATGCGCCTCCGAAGCCAGGGCCCACCCGGCTTCCGGCACGCCTTCGATCGAAGGTTCGATCTCGCGCTTCAAGTCATGGAAGCCGGCCTCGCCGATGAAGCGCCCCGTCGCCTTGTCCTCGATCGCCCAGAAGCCGTAGCCGATCAGCGACCACAGGCCGGCATGGCGCAGGAAGCGCATCCAGCTTTCCTCGCGCGTGCGCGGCTTGCCGCCGATGAAACGGGTCACCGCAGGTTCCGCCCATATGGCGGCATACGTCTCGAAATCGCCCAGACGATGGGGCCGCAGGATAGTCCGCGCCGTCTCGAGGATCGGCACGCCAGCTTCCGTCTTGATGCTCATGGCACTCCTCTCGTTGAGACGGCAGCGCTTAGTGTGTTTCACCGTTTCGCGAGACGGTGAAACACACTAACTCTTTGTTTTCACGCAATTCCGGACGGAAAACCGCTCACACTTTTCCTGGAATTGCTCTAGCAAACCGGCGTCCCCCGGCAAGGGCCAGGATTGGCCAGCGTCATCCTCCAGCGCAACGATTTCGCTGTCTGGGAATCCTGACCGATGATGCTACTGTTCGGACACAGCATCCAGCCGCGGCGCGGCCGCCAGGCGCAGGGAAGAACATGGACACTACTGACCTTGTATTGGCCATTCTCCATCACCTGCTGGTGTTCTCGCTGGCCGGCATCATCGGCGCCGAGTTCGTGCTGGTGCGCGGCGATCTGGGCGCGGCGACGCTGAAGCGCCTTGCCGGCATCGACCGCCATTACGGCATCATCGCCGCGCTGATCGTCATCGTCGGCGTCTGCCGGGTGTTCTTCGGCCTGAAGGGTTGGGAGTTCTACGTTTACAATTGGGTGTTCTGGGCAAAGATGGCAGCCTTCGCCATCGTCGGCCTGCTGTCGATCGTGCCGACCATGCGCTTCCTCGCCTGGAATAGGCAGGCGAACGGCAATCCGTCTTTCGCCGTGCCGGCGGCAGAACTCGCCTCGGTGAAGAACTATGTCCGCGCCGAAGGCTTCATCTTCCTGCTCATTCCTGTCTTTGCCGCGGCCATGGCGCGCGGCTACGGCTATTAGAGCACGGCCCTAGGCCTCGGCCGGAAACGTCCCATCCAGCGGCGCGATCGGCACCAGTGGGGCGGGTATGTCGGTGGTCTTTTCCTTCGACTTGCAGATATCGGCGATGATGCAGACCGGGCAATCGGGCTTGCGCGCCTTGCAGACATAGCGGCCATGCAGGATCAGCCAGTGATGCGCGTGGCGCATATATTCGGCCGGGATGACCTTGAGCAGCCCCTGCTCGACCTGTTCCGGCGTCTTGCCGGGCGCCAGCCCGATCCGGTTGCCGATGCGGAAGATATGCGTGTCCACCGCCATCGTGTGCTGGCCGAAGGCGACGTTGAGCACGACATTGGCGGTCTTGCGCCCGACGCCCGGCAGCTTCACCAGCTCGTCGCGATCCTGCGGCACCTGGCCCGCATAGTTTTCGATCAGCGCCTTCGACAGCGCGATCACGTTCTTCGCTTTGTTCCGCCACAGGCCGATGGTGCGGATGTAGTCGCCGACCTTGGCCTCGCCCAGCGCCAGCATCCTGGCTGGCGTGTCGGCAGCCGCGAACAATGCCTTGGTCGCCTTGTTGACGCCTGCGTCAGTCGCCTGCGCCGACAACACCACCGCGACCAGCAGGGTGAAGGCGTTGACATAGTCGAGCTCGCCTTTCGGCTCCGGCCGCTGCACGGAAAAGCGCCTGAAGATCTCATGCACCTCGGCGGCACTGTAGAGCGACCGGGAAGCGGCTTTTCGTGGCCGTGCATCAGTCGCCCTGCCGCCGCCGGCAGCGGCGGGTTGAGGCTTTTTGACAGCGATGGATTTTTTGGACTTGGGAGGCGCCATGTCCCTTCCTATAATATTCCGTCATGAGCGACACAAACGCGTCATTCGAAGCCGACCAGCCATTTTTCCAGGCCTTGCTGACGCCGCACCGCTCGCTCGGCCGCACCGGTTTCCTGATCCTGATGGGGGCGCTTGTCTTCGGCTGGGCGGTCACCGGCGCCTTTTTCCTGGCGCATGGCGCCTGGCCGGTGTTCGGCTTCTTCGGCCTCGATGTGATCGCCGTCTATATCGCTTTCCGCGCCAACTATCGCGCCGCGCGCGCCCGCGAGGAAATCACCGTGTCGCGCACCAGCCTCGACA
>NZ_RZRX01000059.1:0-27303 GCF_003997405.1 Mesorhizobium sp. M2A.F.Ca.ET.042.01.1.1 | reverse complement strand
CGGCGGCGATGACGCCGCTGCCCGTCTTCGGCGTCCCGGTCGAATCCAAGGCGCTATCCGGCCAGGATTCGCTGCTCTCCATCGTGCAGATGCCGGCCGGCATCCCGGTTGGCACGCTGGCCATCGGCAAGGCCGGCGCCGCCAATGCCGCGCTGCTTGCCGCGGCGGTGCTTGCGCTCAACGACGACAAGCTCGCCGCCCGGCTCGACGCCTGGCGCGCGGCGCAGACCGCCAAGGTCGCCGCCGAGCCGACGGACGCGCCGTGAGCCTGGCGCCCGGATCGACCATCGGCATCATCGGCGGCGGCCAGCTCGGCCGCATGCTGGCGATGGCTGCCGCCCGCCTCGGCTACCGCATCGTCGTCCTGGAGCCGCAGGCCGACTGTCCGGCGGCCCAGGTCGCCAACCGGCAGATCGTCGCCGCCTACGACGATCCGAAAGCGCTCGCCGAGCTCGCCGCCGCCAGCGCCGTCGTCACCTATGAATTCGAGAATGTTCCGGTCGCCGCGGCGCGAACGCTGGCGGCAACGGTCCCCGTCTATCCGCCGGCCCGCGCGCTCGAAGTCGCACAGGATCGCGTAACCGAGAAAAGCTTCCTCAACAGCATCGGCATCCCGACGGCGGAGTTCTGCCCGGTCGATAATGACGACCAGTTGACCGAAGCTTTGAGGAAATTCGACGGCAGCGGGGTGCTGAAAACCCGCCGCATGGGTTATGACGGCAAGGGTCAGCGTGTCTTCCGCAACATGGAAACGGGCGGCTTTGCCGGCACCTGCGAGGCGATGGGCAATGTGCCGCTGATCCTGGAATCGCTCGTCGCTTTCGAGCGCGAGATTTCGGTGATCGCCGCGCGCGGCCTCGACGGGACGATCGCCGCTTACGATCCGGCCGAAAACGTCCATCGCGAAGGCATATTGCGCAGCTCGACCTTGCCGGCCGCCATCGGTCCGCAAACGGCAACGGCCGCCAAGGATACGGCCGCAAAAATCCTTTCCGCGCTCGACTATGTCGGCGTCATCGGCGTCGAGTTCTTCGTGCTTGCCGACGGCTCGCTGCTGGCCAACGAGCTGGCGCCGCGCGTGCACAATTCCGGCCATTGGACGGAGGCCGCCTGCGTCATCTCGCAGTTCGAGCAGCATATACGCGCCGTCGCCGGCCTGCCGCTGGGCTCGCCCGAGCGGCATGCTGATTGCGTGATGGAAAACCTGATCGGCGACGACATGCTGAAAGTGCCGGCGCTGCTCGCCGAACCCGACCTGATGCTGCATCTTTACGGCAAGGCCGAGTCACGCCCCGGCCGCAAGATGGGCCATTTCACGCGCCTCATCGGGCCGAAATAACCCGCTATTGCATCTCCTGGTCGTCGCCGCCGGCGTCGGAGCCGGCACAGCTAGGATCGCTCAGCTTGCAGTTGGCGCCGGAGGTGAGCTGCTTTGTGCGCTCGATGGTCACCTTGGTCAGGCACTGTGACACCTCCATCGGGTGGATCGAGCCGCCCTCGCTGTCGGCGGTCGAATAGGCGCATTCGGCATCGCGAAAGGCGATCCAGGCGCGCTGAGCCGTCTGCAGCAGCTTGTTCGAGGCCTGATCGTTGCTGCTGACGATGTTCTTATAGGCGGCGTTGAGCCTGGCACCGGCCGCCTGGTAATCGGCATCGGCGCAGATGTTCAGCATCGACTGGCTGTCGTCGCTGCGGTCGCAGTCCTCGGCAAAGGCTGCCGGGGCGGTCGCCAGGAGAACAAGACAGGCGGGCAGAAACAGACGGCGCATGGGAATCTCCAGTCGCTTGGGTGCGGACACCATTCCAGTCGACCTCGAGTCGCGCAATGCCGTGGCCGGTGGGGGATGGGGAATATTTGACGGATCGCGCCAATTGCCCTTGTTCGAGCATCGTCACGTGGTTGACACGGACGACACTCCTCGTTTATGAGCCACGCCAAGTTCAAAGGCGCGCTTTTTTCGGGCGCGCCTTTAAAATTCGGCCCGGGACGGGCCCTGACCGAACAGGCAAGACCATGAAGATCAAGAATTCGCTCAAGGCGCTCAAGGCGCGTCACCGCGACAACCGGCTGGTTCGCCGCAAGGGACGCATCTACATCATCAACAAGACCGCTCCGCGCTACAAGGCGCGCCAGGGCTGAGTTTTGCGCGCGGCCTGATGCATGCCACCCGAAAGGAAGTGGCATGCGAACAGACCACGCCGCGCTGATGTCGGGTGCCGGTTTGCCGGCCCTTTCACGCTAAAATCACTTTGACGATCCGCCGTCCGGGATTAGATTCCGGCGATGCGGATTCGTTTTGCATTTTTCGCCGCCTTTTTGCTTTCCGGCGCAGCTTTGCCTGCAGGAGCAGAAACGGTGCCGGGCGCGCTGCCTCCCGATGCCGCGCCGCCCGCCGCGACACCGCCGCCGGCCGCTCCAACCAGGCAGGGCCGCCTCGACCAGCTCTTCACCGAGTTGAAGCGCGAGCGCAACGAGAAGGCGGCCGAGCGCATCGCGGGCCGCATCTGGAGCGAGTGGAACCAGTCGGGCAGCGCCTCGATCGACCTGATGATGCAATGGGCGCAAAAGGCCACGGAAGACCAGAAATTCGACGTCGCGCTCGATTTCCTCGACCAGGTGGTGACCTTGCAGCCCGACTATGCCGAAGGCTGGAACCGCCGCGCCACCGTGCATTTCCTGATGAAGAATTACGGGAAGTCGATGGCCGACATCGACCGCACCCTGCAGCTCGAGCCGCGCCATTTCGGTGCGCTCTCGGGCCTCGCCCAGATCATGACCGAGACCGGCCACAAGCAGTCGGCGCTGGAGGCCTGGCAAAAGGTGCTGGCGATCTATCCGATGATGCGCAGCGCCCAGGACCAGGTTTCAACGCTTTCGGAAGAGCTCGCCGGCGAGGGCATCTGACGCGCTTATGTGCGTCCCTTCATCTTAAATCGCGGCGCGCTAAAGCGTTTCACCGTTTCCCGGAAACGGCGAACCGCTCTATCCCTTTGTTTTGACGCAATTCCGGACGGAAAACCGCGAACACTTTTCCTGGAATTGCTCTAACCGGATCCGCGCAACGGGCTTCAAGCCTCGGTTTTGACGTGGCGAAGTTCCTCGGCCTTGCGCTCGACGACGGCCTCATAAGCGGCCCGCAGCTGCTGGCGCACGGTGGGTGCGCCGGGCGGCGTCCTCGAAGGCGCGCCGAGATGCTCATGGCGCAGCTCGTCCATGAACTGCTCCCATAGCGGCGGGCCGCCCTTTTCGAGCAGCTCGGCGCGGATCGACAATTCTTCGCTGACCGGCAGCCAGACACGTCCCCAGGCGCCGAGCTGCGCCATGATCGGCACCAGCGTGATCGCCATCTCGGTCAGGCTGTAGATCGCCTTCTGCTTGTGGCTGGGGTCGTCGGCCTTGGTCAGCAGGCCAAGCGCCATCAGCCGCTTCAGCCGGTCGGCCAGGATGTTGGAGGCGATGCCTTCCAGCGAGAAGTTGAGCAGCTCGCGAAAATGGCGCCGGCCGCCAAAGATCATATCGCGCAGGATGATCAGGCTCCAACGGTCGCCGAACACTTCGAGCGACAGATTGATGGGGCAACCGGACCGACGGTCGATGCTCATGACACTCTCTCCAGAAAAACCAGTTGCATTATGATATCGGTTTCACTATCGTGCAACTGATTGCAAAACGCAATCGGATTGGAGGAGCAGATGACCCACGCGGCGCAGCGCCCCGACATCGTTTCGGAAAGCTTCGGCAGTCCGAAAGATCCGCCGATCCTTCTGATCATGGGCGCCATGGCCTCGATGCTGTGGTGGCCGGAAGCCTTCTGCCGGCAACTCGCCAGGCGCGGCCGCTTCGTCATCCGCTACGACAACCGCGACACTGGACTGTCGACCAAATATCCGCCAGGCGCGCCGCCCTACAGTTTCGAGGACATGGTGGACGATGCCATCCGCGTGCTCGACGACTACGGCGTCGGCAAGGCGCATGTCGCCGGCATGTCGATGGGCGGTATGCTCGCGCAGAACGTGGCGCTGAAATATCCTGAAAGCGTCAGCGCGCTCACCGTGATCTCATCTTCGCCGCTCGGCGTCGACACGTCCGGCCTGCCGGGGGCGACCGAAGCCTACAAGGAGCATTCGGCGCAAGGCGCCAATGTCGACTGGTCGAACCGGGAGCAGGTGCTCGACTTCATGGTCAAGGACGCCCGCGCGATTGCGAGCGCTTTGCATCCATTCGACGAGGAACGCACGCGCGCGATGATCGAGGCGGACTATGATCGCTCCGGCGGCCTCGCCAGCGCGACCAACCATTTCCTGCTCAAGGGCGGCGGCCTGAAACGGACGGTGCGAGACCTGACGGCACCGCTGCTCGTCATCCACGGCACCGCCGATCCGCTGTTTCCGGTCGAGCATGTCGAGGCGCTCGCTAAGGCCGTTCCAGGCGCAAGGCTGGTCAAGGTCGAAGGCGGCGGTCACGAGCTGCACCGCAACGACTGGCCGCAGATCATCGACGCTATCGCCGCACATCACTAGGCGTGGCGGCTCCGGCTTGACTCGACGGGCTTGCGACAATAGTTAAGTGAACACTTCAGTATTATTCAGCGACCGAACGCGAAAGAGAGCGAGAATGTCCCTGACGCTGCATTTCCACCCGCTGGCATCCTTCTGCTGGAAACCGTTGATCGCATTCTACGAGAACAATACACCCTTCGAGCCGGTGATCGTCGACCTTGGCGACGAGGCGTCTCGCGCCGCCTTCCTGAAGGTGTCACCGACCGGCAAGATGCCGGCGTTGCGTGACGATGCGCGGGACCGCACAGTGCTGGAATCGACCATCGTCGTCGAATACCTCGCCGCGCATTATCCGGGGCCGGTCGAGCTCGTTCCGGCTGATATCGATCTGGCCCTGCAGGTCCGCCAGGCCGACCGCTTCTACGATTTCTACGTGCAGCATCCGATGCAGAAGATCGTCGGCGACCGCTTGCGGCCAACGGACAAGACCGACCCGTTCGGGGTTGAGGAGGCTCGCGCGCAATTGCGCAATTCCTACGCCATTATCGAAGAGGAGATGGCGGGCAGGACCTGGTCAGTGGGCGAAAGCTTCACCATGGCAGACTGCGCCGCCTCGCCGGCGCTGTTCTACGCCAACAAGGTCGAGCCGTTCGGCAAGAAATTCCCGGCGGTGAAGCGTTATCACGACCGCTTGCTCGCGCGTCCGTCCTTCGCCCGCGTGATCGAGGAAGCGGGACCTTACTTCAAGTTCTTTCCGTACAACAACGGCTGACCGAAAATGCTGCACGACCCGGCTCAGCTCGATTTGATGTTCCAAGCGCTCGCCGATCCGGCACGGCGCCAGATGGTGGATCGTCTGTCGCGCGGGCCGGCGTCGGTCAGCCAACTGGCGGAACCGCTGGCTATGTCATTGTCGGCCGTTGTCCAGCATCTCAACGTGCTCGAGGCGAGCGGCCTGGTGCGGACCGAAAAGCTTGGCCGGGTGCGGACCTGCCAGATCGAGCCGAAGGCGCTTCGGGCCGCCGAGCACTGGATCAACGAGCGGCGGCTTGCCTGGGAGCGCCGACTCGACCGGCTCGGCGATTTCCTCGCTGAAACGAAAGATGAGAGCTGAAGGTCCCATCATGACCGAACGATCTGTCGTCCATTCCACCTTCGTCATCGAGCGCGTCTATCCGGTGACGCCCGAGAAGGTCTATTTCGCCCTGAGCGACGCCGAGGCGAAAAAGCGCTGGTTCTTCGATCCCGACAATCCGATGCCGAGCCGGCACGAGATGGACTTCCGTGTCGGCGACAAGGAGGTGAATGCAGGCTGTCCCAGCGACGGGCAGATGCATTTCTACAACGCGGTCTATCAGGACATCGTGCCGAACCGGCGCATCGTCTACAGCTATGAGCTCTTGTTCGGCGAAACGCGGGTCTCGGTATCGCTTGCGACGATCGAGCTTATCGCGGAAGGCAGGGGAACGCGGCTTATCCTGACGGAGCAGGGCGCCTTCGTCGACGGCATCGACTCGCCAGCCACGCGCGAGCACGGCACCGGCGAATTGCTGGACGCGCTTGAGGCGGCACTGGAACCGGCGACGTGAGGCAGTAGAGCGTTTCACCATTTCACGGAAACGGCGAGCCGCCCTCCTCTTGTCAAATGCTTGGCGTATCGTCGCTGCATGGTGAAGCCGGTCCAGCTAAGCAGTCTTACCTGGCCGCGGCGACCAAATCACAAAAAACGAGCCGCGGCGGCGCACTCAGCAGCGTCTCGAAGCGCTCCAACGCCTGCCTCACCGGCGGAGATGCGAGATGCGCGTCACACGACGCCGCGTCTCGATAGAGCTCGTAAACCACAAAGGCATTGCTGTCGTCCTTCCGTCGATGCACGGCGTAGCGCACATTGCCTTCTTCGCCGCCTGCGATATCCACCAGCTTGCGCAGAATCTCCTCGACTTCGCCGGCGCAGGCCGGGCGGGCACTCAATTCCGCCAGCAAAAGATGCATGATGACAATCTCCTAGAGATGTGAGGGAGCCATCACCATCGCTCCCGCCCATCGGGAAGTATTGTAAAAATGCGTCCTGGCCCGAGCCTCTCTGAGGTAGCGCTGCGGAGACTCCGCAACCAGCTCGCGGAAGTGGCGGATAAAGTGAGCCTGATCGTAGTAACCGTATGCGAGCGCCGCGTCCGTGGTGCTTGCGCTTTCATCCAGCATCAGGGCGCGCACCGTCTTCTGGAAGCGTCCCAGACTACGAATCTCGACTGGTGTCTGCCCGGCAATGCTGGCGAAACGACGTTCCAACTGACGGCGCCCGAGCCCGAGGCGGTCCGTCAATCGCTCGATCGCAAGGTTGGCAGGATCGCCATACAGCATGCCCATTGCGTGTTCGAAGATGATGTCCGGCGCCGCGCGGGACAGGCGTTCCGCAAGGAAGCGCTGGATCAGCCGGAGCCGGCTGGACAGCCCCTCCGCGCCGGCTACACGCCGGGCCAACTCCTGGCCCGCCACGCCCCAAAGGTCCTGCGCGGATAGGGCACGATCCATCATGTCCTTGCCCGGCATGTCGACAAATCGATGGATCATGCCGGCCCGGAAGCGCACCGCGACGAAACCAACGTCGTCTGACGGCAACAGTGCCAACGGCCGATGGCGAATGTAGAACAAGTGGGCGACGGAACAGGTTTCCGGCGCGCCACCACCCACCGATTGCCTGAACGGCGTACGGTAGTGGAAATACAGTTCCGCCCCGGTTCCGGGAAGCAGCACAGGCAAGTCGACCCGCTCGGCGCCGACACTTTCCCATCCCCAAATCCGGTCGACATAGCAAGCCAGACCGTCGATCGGCAGGAATTGAAAGACGCGCATCTTTCCAGACATCTATGGCGGATGGTTTTTCGTCGATGCGGCAGTACCCATAGGCATCGCCACTGAGCATGGCCGCCTGCTCTTACGTCATTGAGATCGCTTGGGCCGGCGATTCTGTTCGCGGTTGCTGGGTCGCCACCGGTTTCATCGAGAGGGCCGCGCCTGTTCGACACCAATGTCAGCCGGGTCGTCCCCCGTCAGCTTCGCCGAAAGGCGCCATAGTCTAAAAGCGCTGCCCGGGTCGAGCGCGTAGGACTGCACGCCGGGTTCGGCTAGTGACGTGGCGACAGGCGCGATCCCGCAATCCTCGCAATAGAGTCCGCCCAGACCGCTCAAGTGCGGCGACGTCGCAGCCCATACAGCCGTTGCGGCACCTTGTTCGGGTGTCTTGAACGACGGGTCCACCAACCTGCCGTTCTCGTCGACCCAGCCCGCCTCGACCATCTCGGCCCTCGTCAGGTGACGCTGCAGGGGTGTGAGGATGTTGCCGGGATGAACCGCGAACGCACGGATGCCGTGTTCCTTGCCTATAGCGTCCAGCCCCACAGCAAACAGGATGTTCGCGGTCTTGGACTGGCCGTA
The DNA here is from genome assembly GCF_003997405.1 of Mesorhizobium sp. M2A.F.Ca.ET.042.01.1.1. Taxonomy (NCBI): domain Bacteria; kingdom Pseudomonadati; phylum Pseudomonadota; class Alphaproteobacteria; order Hyphomicrobiales; family Phyllobacteriaceae; genus Mesorhizobium; species Mesorhizobium sp. M2A.F.Ca.ET.042.01.1.1. Next base: position 19,368 of record NZ_RZRX01000059.1, on the reverse strand, counting down.
GGCCTGCCAGCGCTCGTAGCCCTTGTCGAAGTGGGGATCGTCCCAACGGATGTTGGTGATGGCATGCGCCCCCGAACTCATGACAACCACGCGGGCGCTGGAAGCTTTGACGAGCAAAGGCCAAAGTCGCGCCACGAGCACGAAATGGCCAAGATGGTTGACGGCGAACTGCAGCTCCCAGCCGTTGGCAAGGCGCGTTTCCGGGCAGGCCATAACACCGGCATTGGCGACGACGATATCGACGGCGTTGCCTTCTTCCACCAGGTCGCGCGCGAAGGTCCTTACGCTGTCGAGATCGGCAAGATCCATCTCCACGACGGATACCCCGGCCATGTTTGCGAGCGTTGCGCGCGCCTCCATTGGCCGCCGCGCGGGCACAATCACGCGAGCACCCGCTCCCGCGAGCGCATGCGTCATCTCATGTCCGAGGCCCGAATAACCGCCCGTGACGACCGCCAGCTTTCCCCGCAGGTCGATGCCGCGCAGAACCTCTCCGGCTGTACTGCTTGCGCCGAAGCCTGACGCTACCGATGGCTGTTCCATGTGAACCCTCTTTTATTTCCGGAGCGGTTTTAATATTCAGTGCGGTGCCGGCGCACCATTCGTGGGCGTGCCAAATGCTTTGCCGAAAGTCTCATCGCGCGTCATGGACGTCTTGTCGGACATCATTGGCCAGGTTACGCCGGACGCGTCCGTAAGCGCAGGATTGGATGCCGCCGGCGAGTGGTGCATCGCATTCGAGGCTCCAAACGGCATCAAGTTCAACGTCGTCACCAAGGGAACATGCTGGCTGCGGGTCGAGGGCGAACCGGCGCCGATTTTCGTTGCCGAGGGAGATTGCTTCCTGTTGACCAGATGCCAAGGTTTCACGCTCGGCACCGATCTTTCCCTGCCTCCCCTTTCCGCGCAGGAAGTGTTCTCGGCGGATCAGAACCCGGCAAGGGTCAACGCAGGCGGCGCATTTTCCCTTGTGGGCGGCCGCTTCGCCTTCCGTAGCGAGCAAGCCGAGCACCTGTTCGAGGGCTTTCCGGTGGTTGTCCACGTTCGCGGCGATGAACCCTCAGCCCCGGTTTTCCGGCGGGCCCTGGAACAGTTTGTCGATGAGGCCCGTTGCGATCGCCCCGGCGGTCGCCTCATCCGCGAACGGCTGGCCCAGATCATGCTGGTCGAGATCGTGCGTTCTCATCTCCTGTCGTCGAATCGCCCGGCACCAGGCTGGCTGAGGGGATTGGCCGACGCCCGGATTTCGCGCGCGCTTTCGGCCATTCATGCCGCGCCGGAACGAAAGTGGACCTTGTCGGCGCTTTCTCATGCGGCGGGAATGTCGCGGTCGCATTTCGCACGACGTTTTCGCGATGTGGTCGGCATTCCGCCGCTTGGATATCTGCGATCGTGGCGCATGCTGCTGGCATTCAACGGACTGAAAACGACGCAGAAGCGGGTCGGCGAGATTGCCCAATCCGTCGGCTATGAATCGGAAAGTGCCTTCAGCACGGCCTTCCGGCGATTGAACAATATCTCTCCCGGCACGGCGCAACGAAAAACCGGACGCGACGTTTTTACGGAACGGTCGGACAAAGCTTAGCGTGACGGAATCGACTTTGACGCATGTCGTCGTCTCAGGACCACTGTGCACTTCTGAGCGACATGCATTGATGAGCGGGGGCTATTCCCCGGGCGCTGTTTCCCAGAACTGGTCGAGCCAGATGTTCAGTCTGAGGAAGCCGGCGCTGCTGACAGTATAGACGCGCCTGGTGCCTTCGGCCTTGGCTTTGACCAAGCCGGCATCGAGCAGAACCTTCAGATGCTGGGAAACAGCCGGACGCGAGACGGGCAATCCGGCCGCCAATTCGTTCACCGTCTTCGGGCCGCGCCGGAGTTCTTCCAAGAGATAGCGCCGATTGGGGTCGGCTATCGCCACAAAGGCGTCAGAAAACATCATGCCTTTATTTGTGGGGCAAAGTTTTCGGAATCTCAACTATTGGTTTCAATCTTTCTGCGCGGATCGAGCCGGGTTGCCTCGGGCGTGACCGCACGGTCCGCGGGCTGCGTCTTGAACGCATCGCGGTTCTCGATCGGCACCGGCGCGCGGGCGCGGATACGCAGCAGCGTGTAGCCGGCGAGGCTGAGATGGGCGAGCGCGGTTGCAAGAAACAGCCCCTCCGGACGCACCGAACCCATCAAGGCCGCGGCCAAAAGCGGGCCGATCATCGTGCCGAAGCCGTAGAGCAGCAACAGGCCGCCGGAAACCTTGACGAAGTCCTCAGCGCGGGCATGGTCGTTGGCATGCGCGACGGCGATCGAATAGAGCGTATAAGCGAAAGCTCCGTAGGCAGCGGTCAGCACGATGACGAAGACGCCCGAGCGCGGCGCGAACAGGAAGATCAGCACCGCGACCAGGGCCGCGCCGAAGGCAGCACCCGCCAGCACGAAGCGGCGGTCGGTTGTATCGGAGAGGCGCCCGGCCGGAAGCTGCATGGCGGCGCCGGAAACGACGACAAGGCTCATCATCAGCGCGATCTCGGCGGTGGAGATGCCGATGCGCGCGCCATAGACAGCGCCAAGCGTGCCCCAGGCGCCGTTGGCGATGCCGACGAGCAGGCAGGCCACCGCCGACACCGGCGAATTGGCATAGAGGCTTTTGACGTCGAGCTTGACGTCCTGCAGCGGCTTTGGAGTCGATTGGGTAGAAACCGCCGTCGGAATGAGCGACAGGCAAAACAGGATGCCGGTGATCATGAACAGCGAAGCCGAGCGCACATCGCCGCCGGCGACGATCATCTGGCCGCCCATGATCGAGGCATAGGTGACCATCATGTAGAGACCGAAGACGGTGCCGCGATTCTCGTTGGTGGCTTTCTCGTTCAGCCAGCTCTCGATCACCATGAAGGCGCCGGCCATGGTGAAGCCGGTGAAGGCGCGCAGGAGGATCCAGAAATACTCGTCGATGATGAGGCCGGTGAGCAGCGCGATGATCGCACCGGAAGCGGCGAAGGCGCCGAAGGCCCTGACATGGCCGGCGCGGCGCACGAGGCGCGGCGCAAAGAAACAGCCGGTGACGAAGCCGCCGGCCCAGGCCGTGCCCATCAGGCCGAGCGATGCGGTCGAAAAGCCCTCCACCTGGCCGCGCAGCGGCAGGAGCAGCCCGTGCAGGCCGGATGCGGCGAGCAGGAACGCCGTGCCGCGCAGCAGCGAAAGGATCGGTCTGTAGGTTGCAAACATCGCTTGGTCCGGTTTCGGGCGCAGGGGTCTGAAGACAGACGTATTGGGGCTTTTCGGCGGCGGTCGCTCGCGCCGGCAAAATTATCCGCGTCGGAACAACGCGTCGGCGGCGGATTTGGTGGCGCCCTTGGCGGCCCGCTCTGCCTCAAGCCTGGCGATCTCGTCGCGCAGCAGGGCGATGCGCTCCGACAATTCATCGACGGAGAGCAGCGACAGGTCCTGGCCGATCTCGTGCGGGCGCTGCTTTTTCCTGGGTTCGTCGTCGAAGATCGCCATCGTCGCTCCTCCCGTTTTGGCCATTTGCCTGATTTGGCATTGAGCATACATAGGGCAGGGGTATTGATGCAAACGGCCGACAACAGATCGGGATAAGGAGACCGCGAGCCATGGCAAGTCAGAAGATTCCGGCAAAGATGACAGCCATCGCGATCTCGCAGCCCGGCGGCCCCCGGGTGCTCAAGCCGGAAACCCGCGACGTGCCTGTCCCCGGCCCCGGCGAAGTGCTGATCCGCGTGCACGCAGCCGGCGTCAACCGGCCGGACGTGCAGCAGCGCAAGGGCGTCTATCCGCCGCCGCCCGGCGCCTCGGACCTGCCGGGCCTCGAGGCGGCCGGCGAGATCGCGGCGCTCGGCGACGATATATCGCGCTGGCGCATCGGCGACCGGGTCTGCGCGCTGACGCCAGGCGGCGGCTATGCCGAATATGTCAAGGTGCATGCCGGCAGCGTGCTGCCGATCCCGGCCGGCTTCACCTATTCGGAAGCCGCGGCGATCCCGGAGAACTACTTCACCGTCTGGCACAATGTATTCGAGCGCGGTGGGCTCAAGAGGGGAGAGACGCTGCTCGTCCATGGCGGCTCCTCCGGCATTGGCACCACCGCCATCCAGCTCGCCTCGGCCTTCGGCGCCTATGTCGTCACCACTGCCGGCAGCAAGGAGAAATGCGACGCCTGCCTGAAGCTCGGCGCCGACCGGGCAATCAACTATCGCGAGGAGGATTTCGTCGCCGCCGTGAAGGAGGCGACCGGCGGCAAGGGCGCCGACGTCATCCTCGACATGGTCGGGGGCGACTATGTCGCGCGCAACTACGAGGCCGCGGCCGTCGAGGGGCGGATCGTCCAGATCGCCGTGCAGACCGGCGCTGTCGCAAGCACCAATTTCGCAACGCTGATGGTCAAGCGCCTGACCCATACTGGCTCGACGCTTCGTCCGCGCACCGTCGAGTTCAAGGCGGCGATCGCCGCCGCGCTGGAGGCGCAGGTGTGGCCGCTGCTCGGCACGCGCAAGGTGGCCCCGGTCATGGACATGATCTTTCCCCTGACCGAAGCCTGGCGGGCGCATGAGCGGATGGAAGAAGGCGAGCATATCGGCAAGATCGTCCTCGACGTCGGGTAGGATAGGCCGATATTCAGGTGAGGCCGGCCTGCGAACGGCGGCTTCCTGCGCTTCCGGTGCTCACGTAGTTCCAGCTGCCGCATGTCCTTATCGGAAAACCGGAGGACCACTTTCCGGGACATGCGGAAGTACGCTCCGCTCCGGTTCTCGGAACCTGCCATTTTCGTCTCGGCCTGACCTGAATCTCCACCCGTCCTGGGTCCACGCTTGACTCCTGTTCCAAGCTGAACGCATCGTTAATGGTGCAATGCACAAAACGCATCGCGGCCATGCAAAAGCGTCCGTTCATTTCTTGGGCAGGCATGCCTATTTACGCGGCATCAAACGATTTCATCAAACGACTGGAGAAACTGAAATGAACCCGATCCGTGCTTTCCGTAAGTGGCGCATGTACAACGAGACCGTGCGCGAGCTGAACAAGCTCAATGCCCGTCAGCTCAGCGACCTCGGCATCAACCGTGCCGACATCGAGCGCATCGCCCGTCAGGCGGTGTAATCAGCAACCGCCTGGCCGCAAGGCCGGGCTGGACAGGCAAGCCAGAGCCGTCGAAACGCTTGCTTCGTTTCCGGTTCCAAGCCCGCTGGACCTCGTCCAGCGGGTTTTGTCTTTTCAGGGCTGTGAATCAGCCCTTTTCCAAAAACATTGCGAAAATTCGAGGGAGCGTTTATACAGGCCGCGAATTTCCCATTTTGGTGGCTCTAAAACCACCGCCCGCGCGGGAACGCGGGCGAACGAGAAGGATTTTTGACATGGCCAATACGCTGCTGATGCCCAAGGCGACCGCCGTCTGGCTGGTCGACAACACCGCGCTCTCCTTCGAGCAGATCGCGCAGTTCTGCGGGTTGCATCCGCTCGAGGTCAAAGCGATTGCGGACGGCGAGTCGGCGCAGGGCATCAAGGGCATGGACCCGATCATCACCGGCCAGTTGACGCGCGACGAGATCGCGCGCGGCGAGAAGGACGTCAACTACCGGCTGAAGCTGTCGGAGCCGAAGGTGCGGGTGCCGGAATCGAAGCGCAAGGGCCCGCGCTACACGCCGCTGTCGAAGCGCCAGGATCGGCCGAACGCCATCCTGTGGCTGGTGCGCAACCATCCCGAGCTCAAGGATGCGCAGATTGCCCGTCTCGTAGGCACCACCAAGTCGACCATCGAGCAGATCCGCGAACGCAAGCACTGGAACTCGGCCAATCTGCAGCCAATGGATCCGGTGACGCTCGGCCTCACCTCGCAGATCGACCTTGACCTCGAAGTCAACCGCGCCTCGCGCGGCCGCGAGCAGCCGCAGCCCGTCGGCGACACGCTGCTGCCCGCCGCCCTCACCGAACGGCTGGTGCCGGCGCCGGAGAAGCCGAAGGACGAGGACCAGGAGCTCGACGCCAACGCCGTGTTCGCCAAGCTCTCGGCGTTGAAGTCGAAGGACAAGGACGAAGGCGAGGAGTGAGCGCTCTTATCTTCTCCCCTTGTGGGAGAAGGTGTCGCCGAAGGCGACGGATGAGGGGTGCTCCAGGGAAAGCCAGCGTCTCACTCCGCTGGAACACCCCTCATCCGTCTCGGCGCTGTCGCGCCGATCCACCACCCGGGGGCGAGCCACGGGTCTCACCCCGTCCTTCGGACCCCACAAGGGGAGAAGGAGAAAGGCGCAAGTCACGTCCGCGCGGCGCGGTCGGGCGCCATGCCGTAATCCTCCGAGCGCTCGACGGCGCGGTAGAAATCGGCGAGCTGCTTGCCGCGCTCCGGCTTGAAGGTGCGGCCGGCGATGACGACCGAGGCGATGCGGTCGATCCGGAAGGCGCGGAAATCGTCGCGCATCTCGCACCAGGCGACCAGGGTCCAAACCTTGCCCCAGAACCAGAGGCCGAGCGGCCTGATGTCGCGTGCGGTGCCGCGCCCGGCCTCGTCGGAATAGTCGATGGTCAGCACCTGGCGTTTCTCGACGGCGCGCTCGATCAGGTCGATCGCCTCGCGCGCGGCGTCGCTCACCACCCACATCGGCGTGTGGATCTCGGTGCGGGCGATGCGGTCTTTCTCGGTATCGGGCAGCACCGCGCCGATCTTGACCAGCGCCTCGTCGGCGGCCCTCGCCATCGCGGCGCCGCCAAAGGCGCGCACCATGCGGGCGCCGGCAACCAGCGCCACGATCTCGTCACGTGTGAACATCAGCGGCGGAAGGTCGAAACCCTCCCTCATCATGTAGCCGACGCCCGCTTCGCCGTCGATCGGCACGCCGGTCGACTGCAGGTCGGCTATGTCACGGTAAATGGTGCGCTCGGAAACCTCGAGCCACGTGCCGAGCTTCTGCGCGGTGACCAGCCGGCCACCCCGCAAATGCTGCACGATCTGGAAAAGCCTGTCGGCGCGACGCATCGGTTTTCTCCCCCGGGGTTATGGCTTCAGCCCTTCGCGCTTGCGCTGCGCGGCGACGAATTTCGCACCGAAGGACAATCGGCCCGTGGTCGGCGTCTCGGTATCCAGAACACGCCAGAACGGCGCGACGTCGCTCAGCGCCATGCCGCGCTCAAGGTCCTCATGAGCAGCCTCGGCAACGGTGCGAAGATGATAGCCGATCGTCACCGGGCATGTCACTTCGGCGCCGTGCTCGATCGCCAGAGCGGTGCGCAGCGCCCGAACATCCATCTCCACTCCTTCCGGGATCGAGCGGATGAAGTCGTCGACCTGGCGCGCGGTGGGCACCAGCATCGACTGGCCTTCGACGACATCGCCGACCGTGCGCGGCGACGGTTTGATGCCGTTGATGCCTGGCGTGTTCAGCCTGTCGTTCCAGCTTTTCACCATACGCGGATTACTCCGGATCGTCGGATCATGTTCGTTGTTGTCAGGATCGAAGCCGCCTCAAATACCGCATTCCTCCTGACAACATACTGTCAGGAGGCTGCGGCAAGCTACCGGCAAACAAAGGCTTCTTCCCTGTACTCAACATCACTGGCCGCCAATACATCTGGGCGCGGTGTCGCCACAATCCAAGTCGCGGTGGCAAAATTTCAGTTTTCGCGCACGCGGCCCGTGTAAAGGTCCGGCCAGCCAATGTCCTTGCGGATGTCCGCCGGCAAGGTGTTCAGGAAACGCTGGGTGCGGATCTCGTTGCGCACGGTGCGGATCCGGCCGACATAGTGCTGCACGCTGCGCAGGATGGTAAAACCGTTCATGACCTCACTCCTCTCTTTTCGATGAGAAGAGTATCTCACACCCCTCCTGACAGCAGTCTGTCAGGAGGTTGGCAGGGTGGGGAAGAAGGCGGCACGGTGCCCCCCGCAGGGCTGGATGAACCCGATTGCTGTCAGGAGGTGCTCGGCCCGATGGGGTCTCAAGAACAGCTTTGACAGCCGCCATCGTTGCTGGTCAAAGGCGGCATGACGAAACTGCTCGCCCTAGTCATCTGCGGCATCATGCTGATCCAGGTCATCAAGCCGCTGGGCTGGCCGGGGCTGAAGCGGCGCGGCGATTTCTGGAAGCTGGCGCTGCTTGCGATGGCGGCCATCTCGCTTGCCGCTGTCTTGGGTCATTGGGCTTAAACGCGGCCGACTCGTTCAAGCCGCCTCGTCGCCCAGCACGAAATCCAGCAGATGCTCGGCCCAGGCGCGATAACCTGCCTCGGAGGCGTGGAAGCCGTCGGACGCGAAGCCGGCCTCGGGGTTGGTGATCGGCAGGCGCGAGGCGGGCACGGCGCCGCGCTCATTGCAGAGCCGCACGCCCATGCGGTTCATTTCCGTGGCGCGGATCTCGAGGATCCGGCCCAGCAAAGGCGGCATTGCCGGCGCGCGGGTGAACTCCAGCACCGGCGACCAAACCACGCGCGCTTCCGGCCATTTGGCGCGCAACGCGTAGAGCAGGCCGCCGAACTCCTTCTTGAAGCGCGGCACGGAATGGAAGTTCTTGGTGTCGTTGGTACCGATGGCGAGCACGATATGCGTCCATGGGTCGGCCGACAAATTGGGCAGAACATGGTCGCGGATCTGGCCGGATGTCGCCGAATTGAAGCCGGCGGCGCGCCAGCGCGCGGCTCGGCCTGTCCGCTCGGCGATCAGACCCGCAAGCCGCGCCGCAAGCCCGTGTTCGGATTGCTCGACGCCGACCGATGCGGCCGAGGAATCACCCAGGACCAGCAGCGCGACCGGCGGCGCCTTGCCCGGTATTTCGTGCAGGACCGGACCTCGCGCGGGCAGCATGCGCGAAGTGCGGCGGCGCACGCCGAGGCCCTGCCAGACATAGACCGGGAAAGCGAGCCAGGTGAGGAGGGCAAGCAGGCGCTGCATGGCGGTTCCATTGGCGTGACCCGCAAGCCATTAGCGCATGTTTGCGCCGAGGTGAACGAGCGGCGTCACGCGCAGCAGTCCGGCCGGTCCTCGTCCTTGTCCTGGTATTCGTCGTGGAGGCGCACCCAGTCCATCAGGTTGTGATAGGGGCCGGTCTCGCCGCGGCCTTTCGGCGTCATGTCGAGATAATGATAGGCGCCGATCAGCGCGTCGCCGCCGCGGGCGCGCGACAGGAAGGTGAGGAAGATGTCGCCATTGCCATCGCGGTAGAAGACGCTGGTGCCGGGCAGGTCTTTCGACCGTAGCGGTCGTTTCTCGAAATTGTAGGTGGTGTCGCCGGCCGCGATCTGCTTGTCGGTGAAGGAGACCTGCAGGTCGAAGTTGAAGTCCGACGCATAGGACGATACCCAGTCGAACTTCCACCCCATGCGCCGTTTGTAAGGCAGGATCTCGGCCAGCGGCGCGCGCGAGACGACGACCAGGGATACGTCGTGGTGCTTGAGATGCTGGTTGGCGCCGTCGATATGGTCGGCGAGGAACGAGCAGCCCTGGCAACGGTGATCGCAGCCCGGCGTCATCATGAAATGATAGACGATGAGCTGGCTCTTGCCGGCAAAGAGATCGCCAAGACGCTTCGGTCCCGCTTCGCTCTCGAAGACATAATCCTTGCGCAGCTTGAACCAGGGCAACTGCCGCCGCTCGGCGGCGACAAGGTCGCGGAAGCGTGTCAGCTCCTTCTCGCGTTCCAGGTGCTTTCGATGAGCCTCGAACCAGTCCTCGCGTGAAACCACGGCATTGCGTTGCATGACCATCTCCTGTCCTCTCCTGCCAAGGACGTTCGACATCGGCTCAACCCGACACAGTCGCCGTTGTTTCGCTGCTCCGGTAGGAATGGGGCCCGCAAAAAACAAAACCCGGGCCGTGGGCCCGGGCTTCTGTTGGAATCGGAAGAGATGGCGTCAGGCGGCTTTTTCAAGCGCCGGCTGCCATTTCCCGAGCGCCGCCAGATGGTTCATATGGGCCCGGTGGGTGAAGGCGGCCTGGCCGGCGGCGACGTTCGAGGCCTTGCCGCTCCATGCCTTCTGCGGCGCGGCCTGCAGCGCGCGCCCATAGGAGAAGGTCAGTTTCCACGGATGCGGGCCGATGGCGTTGATGGCGTTGAGGTTGGCCGTCGCTTCCTCGTCGTCCTGGCCGCCGGAGAGGAAGGCGATGCCCGGCACCGCCGCCGGCACCACTTCGCGGAACAGCCTGATCGTCTTTTCGGCGATTTCCTCGGGGCTGTCGGTCCTGCCCGACTTCTTGCCGGAGATGACCATGTTGGGCTTCAGGATCGAGCCTTCCAGGACGACACGCGCCGCATAGAGCTCGTCATAGAGCTTGACCAGCGTCGCCTTGGTGACGTCGTAGCAGGTGTCGATCGAATGCGCGCCGTCCATCAGCACTTCCGGCTCGACGATCGGCACGATACCCGCCTCCTGGCAGAGCGCGGCATAGCGGGCCAGCGCATGGGTGTTCGAGGCGATCGAGTTGGCCGAGGGTACGCCCTTGCCAGTGTCGATATCGATCACGGCGCGCCATTTGGCGAAACGGGCGCCGAGCTTGTAGTAGTCGGCAAGCCGCTCGCGCAGGCCGTCGAGGCCCTCGGTGATGGTATCGCCTGGAAAGCCGGCGAGAGGCTTGGCGCCGGCGTCGACCTTGATGCCCGGGATGGCGCCGGCCGCCTTGATGATATCGACCAGCGGCGTGCCGTCGGCGGCCTTCTGGCGGATCGTCTCGTCATAGAGGATGACGCCGGAAATGTATTTGGACATCGCCTCCTTGGAGCGGAACATCATCTCGCGATAGTCGCGCCGGTTGTCGGCGGTCGATTCTACGCCGATGACGTCGAAGCGCTTCTTGATTGTGCCGGAACTCTCATCGGCGGCCAAAAGGCCCTTGCCGCCGCTCGCCATCGCGGTGGCGATATCTTCGAGACGTTCGCTCATGGGTGCTCTCCTACGCTGCGTTTGTTCCGCGCTAGCAGAACATTATCGCCAAAGGAATGACCCCGGAAAGCGCGAATCGATTGAAAGCCGCGCTGGCTTTGCCTTGTCTCGGTCTGTTTACCGCTTCAGCACTTCGACGCCGGGCAGCGGCTTGCCTTCCATCCATTCGAGGAAGGCGCCGCCGGCGGTCGAGACATAAGTGAAGTCGTCCGCGACGCCGGCATGGTTGAGGGCGGCCACCGTGTCGCCGCCGCCGGCGACTGACACCAGCTTGCCTGCCTTGGTGCGGGCCGCCGCGTGCTTTGCCGCCGCCACCGTGGCGCGATCGAAGGGCTCGATCTCGAAGGCGCCGAGCGGGCCGTTCCACACCAAGGTCGCGGCGCGATCGATCCAGTCGGTAACGCTCTGCACCGTCTTTGCGCCGACATCGAGGATCATGCCGTCGGCCGGCACGGCCTCGATGGCAACGGTCTCGCTCGCGGCACCCGCCTTGAATTCCTTGGCCACCACGCCGTCGGCGGGCAGGATGATGGCGCAGCCGGCTTCCGCCGCCTCGATCATGATCTGCTTGGCGGTGCCGGCGAGATCATGCTCGCAGAGCGACTTGCCGACATCGGTGCCGCGCGCGGCCAGGAAGGTGTTGGCCATGCCGCCGCCGATCACCAGCGCGTCGACCTTCTTCACCAGGTTCATCAAAAGGTCGATCTTGGTCGAGACCTTGGCGCCGCCGACGATGGCGACCACCGGGCGCACCGGATTGCCGAGACCTTTTTCCAGCGCGTCGAGCTCGGCCTGCATGGTGCGGCCGGCATAGGCCGGCAGCCGGTGCGCCAGGCCTTCGGTCGACGCATGCGCGCGATGCGCGGCGGAGAAGGCGTCGTTGACATAGATGTCGCCATTGGCGGCGAGCTTTTCCGTGAAGGCCGGGTCATTCTTCTCCTCGGCCTTGTAGAAGCGGGTGTTTTCGAGCAGCAGCACGTCGCCGTCCTTCATGGCGGCAACGCCTTCGGCGGCTTTATCGCCGATACAGTCAGCGGCGAAGCCGACGGGGCGGCCGAGAACCTCGGCCGTGGCCCTGGCGATCGGCTCCAGCGAGAATTCGGCCGACGGACCGTCCTTGGGGCGGCCGAAATGTGCAAGCAGGATGACCTTCGCGCCTTTCTTCGAGAGCTCGGCGATGGTCGGCGCGATGCGCTCGATGCGGGTGGCGTCGGTCACCTTGCCGTCGGCGACGGGAACGTTGAGGTCGACGCGCACCAGGACGCGCTTGCCGCTGACGGCGCCGATGTCATCGAGTGTCTTGAAGCCGGCCATGGTTGTTCCTTCCTGGTGCGTTGAGGCAATTCCGGACGGAAAGTCGCCCACATCTTTCATGGAATTGCTCTAGCGAAAACGCGGGGACCTTACCCCGCAGCGGCAGCGATGCAAGAGCCGCGTTAAAGCGCGCGCGCAAAAATGATGTCGCCATGAGACATCAGCCTTCGCCGGTTGCCTTTTGCTCGCCCGGTGCCGGCGCCACGGGATCGATAGGCACATCCTCGACCGGCTGCTTTTCCACCGGCCTGCGCCAGTTGCGGATCAGCGCCGTTATGCGGTCGCCGATCTCGCCGGCACTCATGAACACCGGCACGCGCGCCACCGGCGCCGTCGGCTCGAAGGACAGGCCGAGGCCGGTGATCCGGCCCTTCTCGTCGACGTCGCGCACGATCAGCTCGATCGGCCCGATCATCACGCGGTCGGCATATTCGGCATGGCCGCCGAGCCGCTCGGTAACGAGCGCCGCGACGGTGAGCTTCTGTTCGGCCTCGGTAAGGCCGGGCCCATAGGCCGCTTCCAGCTCCGCCGCGGAGCGGGCCGGATCGACGGCGAAGGCGCCGAAGAAGTCGGCGTCCTCGGGGTCGACCACGGCGCGGCTGGCGAACAGCTTGTCGAGCAGGCGCGGATAGCGATCCGGCACGAAGATATAGACCTGGTCGCCGGCGGTGAGACGGCCCATGTCCTGGAAGCGCATCGAGCGGCCGTCGCGCAGGACCAGCGAAGGCCTTGCCCAGCGCGGGATGCGCTCGCCGCGCGCCACCGGGCTGCCGGGTGCGACGCGATAGGCAAGCAGTTCGTGATGGGCCGAGCCCGGCAGTTCGAGCTCGACCTTGTCCAGGGGCCCGAGACGCGCCGGCACGATCAGGCCGAGGCGGCGCGCCAGCGGCCCGACCGTCCAGCCCTGCACCACCAGCGACACGAGCACGATGATGAAGGCGGCGTTGAAGATCAGGCGGCCATGCTCGAGGCCGCCGAGCAGCGGCGTGATGGCAAGCAGGATCGAGACCGCGCCGCGCAGGCCGACCCAGGACACGAAGGCGACCTCGGGACGCGGCAGGCGGAAGGGGATCAGGCAGAGCCAGACGGCCAAAGGCCGCGCGACGAAGATCAGGAACAGGCCGAGCAGCACCGCCGGCACCAGGATCGCCGGGAACTGCGAGGGTGTGGCGAACAGGCCGAGGATCAGGAACATGATGATCTGCGCCAGCCACGACATGCCGTCCTGGAAGCGCCTCAGGATGGTGACGGCGCGGATGTCGGAATTGCCGGCGATCAGCCCGGCAAGGTAGACGGCGAGGAAGCCTGAGCCGCCGATCGCGCCGGCGGCGGCAAACACCATCAGCGACAGCGTCAGCACGAAGATCGGCAGCAGGCCGTGATCCAGGTTGAGCCGCTCGACCAGACGCACGATGCCGAAGCCGCCGAGGACGCCGATCACGGCGCCGAGACCCATATTGGCAAGAAAGCCAAGAAGGAGATTGGCGGCCAGCACGTTGGCCTCGGGGTTTGCATGCGCGGCGATGATCTCGACCAGGGTGATGGTGAGGAAGATGGCGATCGGGTCGTTGGTGCCGGATTCCACTTCGAGCGTCGATCGCACGCGTTCGCGCAGATGGATCTCGCCGGCGCGCAGCAGGAAGAACACGGCGGCCGCGTCGGTCGAGGCGACGGCGGCGCCGAGCAGGGAGGATTCCAGCCAGCTGAGCTTGAGAAAATAGGAAGCGGCGACGGCAAAGATGCCGGTGGTCAGGATGACGCCTATCGTGGCCAGCGACAGTGCCGGCCCGGCCGCTTGCTTCAGCGCGTTGAGCGGGGTGCCGAAACCGGAGTCGAAGAGGATAATGGCCAAAGCCAGTGAGCCGGCAAAATAAGCCAGCCGCGCATTGTCGAATTCGATACCGAGGCCGTCGACGCCGGTGGCAAGCCCAATGCAGAGGAAGAGGAGCAGCAAAGGAGCGCCGAAGCGAAAGGCAATCAAGCTCGAAAACGCGGCGGCAACAATGAGCGCGGTGCCGACCAGCGTCACAAGATAGATCGCATGCTCCATCCGCCAGTGCCCCTCAAGTCCCTCTCATTTGTCGATTTAAGGGAGAGTGGGGCGAAGACATGACCAGTGCAAGGCAACAGCGTGGTTTTTGGCTCAGCCGGCCAATAAAAACGCCCGGCCGAGCCGGGCGTTTTAAAACTCTGAAGCGAGCCTGGATCAGGCGATGGTCTTGCCGAAGGCGACGGCGGTGTCGCCCATGCGGTTCGAGAAGCCCCATTCATTGTCGTACCAGGACAGCACCGAGACGAAGTTTCCGTCCATGACCTTGGTCTGGTCGAGGGCCACGATCGAGGAATGCGGATCGTGGTTGAAGTCGATCGAGACGTTCGGGTGATGGGTGACCGAGAGCACGCCCTTCAGCTTGCCCTTGGAGGCGGCGATCAGCGCTTCGTTGATCTCCTGCGGCGTGGTCGAGCGCTTGGCGATGAACTTGAGGTCGACGACCGAGACGTTCGGGGTCGGCACGCGGATCGAGATGCCGTCGAGCTTGCCCTTGAGGTCGGGCAGCACGAGGCCGATCGCCTTGGCGGCGCCCGTCGAGGTCGGGATCTGCGAGAGCGCCGCGGCGCGGGCGCGGTAGAGGTCCTTGTGCATGGTGTCCAGCGTCGGCTGGTCGCCGGTGTAGGAGTGGATCGTCGTCATCATGCCCTTCTCGATGCCGACGGTCTCATGCAGCACGGCCGCCAGCGGCGCCAGGCAGTTGGTGGTGCAGGACGCGTTCGAGATGACGATGTGGTCCTTGCTCAGCTTGTCGTGATTGATGCCGTAGACCACGGTGAGGTCGGCGCCGTCGGACGGGGCCGAGACGATGACGCGCTTGGCGCCGGCGGCGAGGTGCGCGGCGGCCTTGTCACGGGCGGTGAAGATGCCCGTGCATTCGAGCGCGATGTCGACGCCGAGTTCCTTCCACGGCAGCTGGGTCGGATCCTTGATCGCGGTGACCTTGAACTTCTCCTTGCCGACCGAGATCTGGTCGCCGTCGACGGTCACCTCATGCGGGAAGCGGCCATGCACGCTGTCGTAGCGAAGCAGATGCGCGTTGGTCTCGACCGGGCCGAGGTCGTTGACGGCGACCACGTCGATATCCTTGCGGCCGGATTCATGGATGGCGCGCAGGATGTTGCGGCCGATGCGGCCAAATCCGTTGATGGCAACTCTGACGGTCATTGTTTTCTCCCTAGGGACTGGGGGCGATTGGGTCCGCTGCTTCATAGCGGCCATGAGCCAAAGAATCCAGCCGCAGAAGGTCGAACTTAAATCGATTAGGTTAGTCCAGTATGGCGGAGCCGCCTATTTGCGGCCCCGCGAATTGACGCAGGCGGTCAGCCGTGCAGACGAGTCTCGACCGCTTTCGCCGCGGCCTCGGCGGTGATGCCGAAATGCGGATAGAGCTGTTCGATCGAGCCGGAGGCGCCAAAACCGTGCATGCCGACGAAGATGCCGTCGGTGCCGATCAGGTGGTCCCAGCCCTGGCGGATGCCGGCCTCGATCGCGACCTTCACCTTGGCGTTGCCGATGGTCTTCTTGCGGTAATCGTCGCTCTGCTGGTCGAACAGCTCGAAGCAGGGCACCGAGACGACGCGGGTCGGATGGCCGTGCTTTTCGAGCAGGTCGCGCGCGCCGAGCGCGATCTCGACCTCGGAACCGGTGGCGAAGATCGTCACCACCGCCTCGCCGTTTGCCGCGGCGAGCTCATAGGCGCCCTGGCTGGAGAGGTTCTTCGCCGAATGCTCGGTGCGCACGGTCGGCAGGTTCTGACGGGTCAGCGCCAGGGTCGACGGCGTCTTTTCGGATTCGAGCGCGATCTGCCAGCATTCGGCGGTCTCGACCGCATCGGCCGGGCGGAAGACATTGTGGTTCGGGATGGCGCGCAATGCCGCCAGATGCTCGACCGGCTGGTGGGTCGGGCCGTCCTCGCCGAGGCCGATCGAGTCATGCGTCATGACGAAGATCGAACGGATGCCCATCAGCGAGGCCAGGCGCATCGAAGGACGGGCATAGTCCGAGAAGCACATGAACGTGCCGCCATAGGCGATGAGGCCGCCATGCAGCGTGAGGCCGTTGATCGCGGCCGCCATGCCGTGCTCGCGGATGCCGTAATGGACATAGCGCTGGCCGTAATCGTCCGACGTGATGTTCTTGGTCTGGCTGGTCTTGGTGTTGTTTGAGCCGGTGAGGTCGGCCGAGCCGCCGATGGTCTCCGGCACCGCGCCGTTGATGACTTCCAGCGCCATCTCCGAGGACTTGCGAGTGGCGACCTTCGGCTTGTCGGCCGAGAGCTTCTTCTTGTAGTCGGCGATGACGGCGTCGAAGTCGGACGGCAGCTTGCCGGCGATCCGGCGCTCGAACTCGGCTTTCAGCGCCGGCTCGGCCTTGGCGAGGCGGCCTTCCCAGTCGGCGCGGGCCTTGGCGCCGCCGGCGCCGACGGCGCGCCATGCATCGAGGATGTCGGCCGGAATCTCGAAGGGCGGCGATTCCCAGTTGAAGAATTTGCGCGCGCCGGCGATTTCCTCGGCGCCGAGCGGCGAGCCATGCGCCTTGTTGGTGCCGGCCTTGGTCGGGGCGCCGAAGCCGATGGTGGTCTTGCAGGCGATCATCGTCGGCTTGTCGGAATGGCGCGCTGCCTCGATGGCATAGGCGATCGCTTCCGGATCGGTGCCGTCGATATGGCTGGCGTTCCAGCCGGAGGCCTGGAAGCGGGCGACCTGGTCGGTGTTGTCGGCCAGCGAGACCGGGCCGTCGATTGAGATGTTGTTGTTGTCCCAGAAGACGATCAGCTTGTTGAGCTTCAGATGGCCGGCCAGCGCGATGGCTTCCTGGGAGACGCCTTCCATCAGGCAGCCGTCGCCGGCCAGCACATAGGTGTAATGGTTGACGAGGTCGTTGCCGAAGGCGGCGTTCATGATGCGCTCGCCGAGCGCGAAGCCGACCGAATTGGCAAGGCCCTGGCCGAGCGGACCGGTGGTGGTCTCGATGCCGGCGGCATGGCCGTATTCGGGATGGCCGGCGGTCTTGGAGCCGAGCTGGCGGAAGTTCTTGATCTGGTCGATCGTCATGTCCTCGTAGCCGGTGAGGTAGAGGAGCGAATAGAGCAGCATCGAGCCGTGGCCGGCCGACAGGATGAAGCGGTCGCGGTCGGCCCAGTGCGGGGCCTTGGCGTCGAATTTCAGGAAACGGCTGAACAGCACGGTGGCGATGTCGGCGCAGCCCATCGGCAGGCCGGGGTGGCCGGAGTTCGCCTTCTCGACGGCGTCCATGGAAAGGAAACGGATCGCGTTGGCCATCCGATCATGTTGTTCACGCGACGTCATGCTTCCTCCGGAAGTGGGTTGGAGCCTGGGGAGAGCCCTTGGAAAAGGATGCCGCGACACATAGCAGGCGCGGCCTTTTAGTCAACAAATCGGGATGGATTTTGCCGGGCTTGTGATGGCATCGAGCGCCTTACATTAGCGATAGCGGGGGACAGTCGCGAGAGCTTTGTTGACGCGCCCTTCACCCGGCGCCTAATCTTTCCGAGGTAACGCGTTCTGAATGCGCGCGATTCGGTGATGGGCAGGGCATAGGACGAAGGCCATGACCGGGGAAACGACCCTCAAGGAAGTCATCGCCAGGCTGGGCAAGGCCATGGAAGGGCTGGAAAACGCCGTGGCAGCGAAGCTCGAGCACGAGCGTGATTATTCGGAAGCCGAGGCAGAGGTGCAGCGCATGAACGCCGACCGTTCGCGCCTGGCGCAGGAGCTCGACAATTCCGAAGCGCGCGCCGAGCGGCTTGAAGATGCCAACAAGGAAGTGTCGCGGCGGCTGGTGACCGCCATGGAAACCATCCGCGCGGTTCTGGACAGGTAGGGCAATGGCACAGGTCACGGTTTCCATCGACGGCAAGCAGTATCGCATGGCCTGCGACGAGGGCCAGGAAGAGCACCTGATCGACCTTGCCGAGCGCTTCGACCGCTATGTCTCGCATCTGAAGGATTCCTTCGGCGAAATCGGCGACCAGCGGCTTACTGTCATGGCCGGCATCATGGTGATGGACGAACTCTCGGAGCTCACCAAGCGTGTCAAGGGCATGGAGAGCGAAGTGCTGACCTTGCGCAAGACGCGCGATGAGGCGCTGACCAAGGCCGACAAGAGCGACAGCGTACTGACAACCGCGCTCGGCGCGCTTGCGCAGCGCATGGAAGATCTTGCGATGACGCTCGCGGTGAAGAAGGCCTGAGCGGCTCTCCATCTTCACGAGCGGAATATCCTGCCGCGGATTGCCGGCGGTCGCGGAAAAATTTCGCGCCGTAACGCTCCCGGTTGCGGCTGCCGGCGTTTGACCGTTGCCGCGATGGTGCTAGCTTAGCACCCGCGCCGGCCGACGCCGGCCACTGCTTCACAAAAAAGGGTTGGGAGAGCGTCATGAGTCTTCGTATCAACGATGTCGCGCCGGATTTCACGGCCGAGACCACGCAGGGCACCATCAAGTTCCACGACTGGATCGGCGACGGCTGGGCGGTGCTGTTCAGCCATCCAAAGAATTTCACGCCGGTCTGCACGACCGAGCTCGGCACCATGGCCGGCCTCGAGGGCGAGTTCAAAAAGCGCAACGTCAAGATCATAGGCATCTCGGTGGATCCGGTGTCGAGCCACGAGAAGTGGCAGGCCGACATCAAGACCGCTACCGGCCATACGGTGCACTATCCGCTGATCGGCGACAAAGACCTTCACGTCGCCAAGCTCTATGAAATGCTGCCGGCGGGCGCCGGCGAGAGCTCGGAAGGCCGCACGCCGGCGGACAACGCCACGGTGCGTTCGGTCTATGTCATCGGGCCGGACAAGAAGATCAAGCTGGTGCTGACCTATCCGATGACCACGGGCCGCAACTTCGACGAGATCCTGCGCGCCATCGATTCCATCCAGCTGACGGCCAAGCACCAGGTGGCGACGCCGGCCAACTGGAAGCAGGGCGACGATGTGATCATCACCGCCGCCGTCTCCAACGAGGATGCGATCAAGCGCTTTGGGGCGTACGAAACGGTGCTGCCGTATCTCAGGAAGACCAAGCAGCCCTCGGCAGGCTGATATTCAGGTGATCCCGGCCTGCAAATGGCGGCGTCCTGCGCTTCCGGTGCTTACGTACTTTAAGTA
>NZ_RZRX01000599.1:0-869 GCF_003997405.1 Mesorhizobium sp. M2A.F.Ca.ET.042.01.1.1 | reverse complement strand
ACGTGCTGGTAACCGGGAACCACGGTGAACCCGCGAAGACAAGCACGGAGTCGGCAGGAACTTGGATAAGGCCAAAAAAAGGAACTTGCAGGTAGCTCAGCGACAAGTGAATCCCATGTGACACGGCGTTCGGCAGCACCTCAGATCGACGGATCGGCTCGACCAACCTCTTCTCCGCGGAAGGCGAGTATCGTCTCTAAAGACGATCGAACTCCGCCACCGCAAACCAAGCATCGCCTTGCGCAGGATCTCATTGGCCTGGCGCAGCTCCCGCTTCCAAGAGCCTTCAGCTTTCTCGGTAGCCTCGGTGGGGACACCTCCCAGCATACCGCTATCCTCTGGCCGGCCCATCCGCTGTGCGCTGCGTTGTGCAGCCGATCTTGGCGCGATCGAGGAGCGCGATCGAGGAGACGGCGGCCGTTTGCAGCGGATATTCCCCTCGTGAGCTTTTGACTAGCCACACGGTTCTTCGTGGTCAATATTGGTTCGCCGCATGATGGGACTTTACGGGACGAGCGTTCAATGGGAACGACGCACCTTGCTAAGCCAGCGGTGCAACCCCGATCAGCGGAATAGCTAGGCTCTCGTCCCCGCAGGGACGCCTCAGGCGATCGTGCATCGCATTTAAGAGCTCGCCGGTTTCAAGCGTCGTATGTATATCACCGCGTTCGCGCGCCACACCAACGGCAGCTCTTTTCAAGCCGATCCTCTCCCGGAGCTGTAGACCCGTGCCCTAACCGACGCCTCTTCGTAAACAAGCTCACGCAAATGGCGGTCGCCGCGTCGGGATATGTGGCCGCCGAAATCGACTTCACCGGATTAGGCGGTGTGGACGAATTACTCAGGTATCTAGACGCTCCGCGAATACA
>NZ_RZRX01000598.1:0-871 GCF_003997405.1 Mesorhizobium sp. M2A.F.Ca.ET.042.01.1.1 | reverse complement strand
CCCAAAATGCCAGGGACAGGCCTGCCGCGACTGGCTCGCCGCACGCGAGGCCGAACTCCTGCCGGTTCCCTACTTCCACGTCGTGTTCACGTTGCCGGCCGAGGTCGCCGCGATCGCCTTCCAGAACAAGGCGGCGGTTTACGCCATCCTGTTCAGGACTGCGGCCGAGACGCTGCGCACGATCGCCGCCGATTCCAAACATCTCGGCGCCGAGATCGGCCTCATCGCGGTGCTGCACAGCTGGGGGCAGAACCTGCACTACCATCCGCACATCCATTGCATCGTGCCGGGCGGTGGCGTCTCGCCGGACGGCTCGCGCTGGGTCTCCTGTCGGCCAGGGTTCTTCCTTCCGGTGCGCGTCCTGTCGCGCCTGTTTCGCCGCCGCTTCCTGGAGGACCTACGAGCCGCCTTCGACGCGCACAGCCTCAAATTCTTCGGCGACATTGCCGGCCTGACCGAGCCAGCCGCCTTCATCCGCCTGTTGGCCAGGGCGCGCCGCCTCGACTGGGTGGTCTATGCCAAGCCGCCCTTCGGCGGACCGGAACAGGTGCTGGCCTACCTCGGTCGCTACACCCATCGCGTCGCCATCGCCAATTCCCGGCTGATCAGCATGGAGAACGATCGTGTCGGATTCCGCTGGAAGGATTATCGTCATGGCGGAAGGACAAAGGTGATGACGCTCGACGCGCACGAGTTCATCCGCCGCTTCCTGCTTCATACGCTGCCGGACGGCTTCCATCGCATCCGCCATTACGGTTTCCTCGCCAACGGCCATCGCGCCGCCAGGCTCGACCAGTGCCGCAGGCTGCTGACCAAACCACAACTGGATGATCGCGAACCGGATGCCGAAAGCGCCGCTGCCGCCCCTCTT
>NZ_RZRX01000597.1:0-872 GCF_003997405.1 Mesorhizobium sp. M2A.F.Ca.ET.042.01.1.1 | reverse complement strand
GAAATGTCACGAATACAACCGATTTCGCGGGATCCATGATTATCGATCTCGTACGGTCCCATTCGCTCTTCGGCATTTGTCGCCTGCGAGTGCCTCGGTTCCGCAGTTGCGCCTGCGGAAAGACGGCAAGATCGGACACCGGAAGCATCGAGACCCTGTTGAAGGGCAGAGCAACGCCGGAATTGGAGCGAATCCAGGCTGAACTCGGCTCCCGGCTATCGTTTCGAGAAGCCGCCCGTGTGCTCGATCTCCTTGTGCCCGCTCCGCGACCACACAATCATCGGACCGTTGTCAACCGGCTCGCCAAGGTCGCCGATCAGATCGAGAAGCGGGACGTCGCAAGCCCCTATCGCATCAGCCGAGCCGACGGATCGCCCATTTCCGTATTCATTGACGGTGCCTACATCCGCGCAGTTCCCGGATATCAAAGCCGGCATTTCGAAATCGCCATGGGGCGCGTTGTGGCCAAAGGCCGGCCATCGCGGCAGTTCGCCGCCGCGCCAAATGTTGCCACTGGGCAAGCATGACGCGGTTCGTGCCGCGCTGCGGGCTCAGGGATGGTTGCCTGGCCGCGACGTCACCGTTTTCAGCGACGGAGACGCCGGGCTGCAAGGTATTGTGCTCAGCGCAAGCCGGCAGCCCGTAACCCACATTCTTGACTGGTTCCATCTGTCGATGCGGCTTTGGCACATCGAACATCGAACAGACATCGGAAGGAATCAGGCACGGCGGTGATCTGAACATCTACCGTATGCGGTGCACCAAGGCACCAAGGCACCTTGCAATGGGCCGATGAACATGGAGCTTTCGCGCCATGACATTGGAACATGCAGACAGAACGACAGAACGAGGCCGACCGCTCGCTGCTGGAC
>NZ_RZRX01000596.1:0-872 GCF_003997405.1 Mesorhizobium sp. M2A.F.Ca.ET.042.01.1.1 | reverse complement strand
CTCCACCCGCTTCCCGCCTGCCCGGCAAGCGCAGCACCCACCAGGCCGGCGCGCGAGCCGAATTTTCCAGGCTTGAGTTCGATGCCGCGCAGATGCGGCGGCAATTGTCGCCGTAATGCCGCAAGCAGCGGCGGCGCGATCACGTCCAGCGCATCCGCCAGGCCGCCGGACACCAGGATCACACCCGGATCGAGCAATCCCACAGCGCCGGCAAGCGTGACGCCCAGCCGTCGCGCGGTCTCCTCCACGGCGGCAAGCGCGGCGGGTTGCCCGGCGCGGGCGGCGGCGATCAACTCGCCGCCATTTGCGAGCCTAACCCGGCTGGCAAGCGCATCAAGCGCGCGCCCCGAGGCGACACGCTCCAGCCAGCCGCTGCGTTCATCGCCCTGATCCCCGGCATCGGCGCACGCCCAGCCGAAGGAGCAGGCCCCGCCATGCGCGCCGGCGACGATGCGGCCATTGGCCAGCACCGCCGAACCGATGCCTGTGCCGATGGCCAGCAGAATCGCATCGGACACGTCCTTGGCCGCACCCTCGGCCGCTTCCGCCAGAAGCGCGACCTGCGCGTCATTGCCGATCGCGACCCGCAAGTCAGGGAACAAGGCCTGAATGTCGACACCATCGAGCCAGGGCAGGTTCGGGATCCAACGGCAGACCGACCCTTCGGTCAGGCCCGGCACGGCAAGCCCGAGCGCTTTGGTTTCACCCGCGACGGCAAGCGCGCGAACGCGCGCAGCGAACGCGTCGAGAGTGCCCGGCGCCGGCTCGCGGACCTGCGGCGCAAGAGCGCCGAGATCGCCAGTGTGGAGCGCGGCACGCAGATTGGTGCCGCCGAGATCGATGGCGAGAACCCGTGTCATGTCTCCCGGCTC
>NZ_RZRX01000595.1:0-903 GCF_003997405.1 Mesorhizobium sp. M2A.F.Ca.ET.042.01.1.1 | reverse complement strand
TCCTTCCCCCCTTGTGGGGGAAGGTGGATCGGCGCGCCAGCGCCGAGACGGATGAGGGGTGTTCCAGCGGAGTGAGACGCTGGCTTTCCCTGGAGCACCCCTCATCCGGCCGCTGCGCGGCCACCTTCTCCCACAAGGGGAGAAGGAAAAGGCGCCACCGCTCACAATATATTCAAAACCGCTTAAGCATTCATCCACCGCTTTAGGGCATGCTCCGCGCCCGGATGGTAAACCGGCTCCGATGCCGCGATGATGAAGGCCTTAGCATGCCCAGTTCTGCCCGAAAGTTCAGCCCGGCCGCGCTGGCCGGAGCGGCGAGACGCTTCCTCGCCAGTCGCCACGGCTCGATGATGCCGATGATGGTGCTGCTGACGATCCCGCTGGTGACGGCAGTCGGCTTTTCGGTCGACTACACCTCGGCGGTGACCACCCGCAGCGACATGCAGAACGCGCTCGACGCGGCGATCATCTCAATCACCACGCTGCCGACCACGACATCGCTGGCCGACCGCCAGACGGCGCTGCAGCAGGCCTATGCGGCCAATAGTGGCCAGGGCACGGCGACGCTCACCAGTGTCAATGTCGACAGTTTCGGCGCGGCGACCTTCACCGCCACGGCGAGCTACCCGATGCCGACCAATTTCATGCAGATCGCCCGCATCAACACGGTGCAGGTCGGCGTCGGCTCCGCGGTGCGCAAGACGCCGGCGCTGGTGCAGTCCACCTTCAAGGTGACGAAGGTGTCGGGTTACTGGGCAAAGACCATGACGCTCTACGGCACCAAGTTCGGCGACACGGTGGCCAAGCCGCTGATGACGATCAGCTATAGCTATAACGGCTATGGCGATCCGAAGGGCTACGGCACGACGACGGTGAGCACTGTCAACGGCTCCACCACCACAG
>NZ_RZRX01000594.1:0-904 GCF_003997405.1 Mesorhizobium sp. M2A.F.Ca.ET.042.01.1.1 | reverse complement strand
AACCCCGCCATGACATCTGATCTCCCCCCTTGAGGGGGAGATGTCCGGCAGGACAGAGAGGGGGGCCTCGCGCCAACGCTTCTGAAGCTACCCGCCCAGCGCCTCGATCTTCGCGCGCAGCGCCGCGACCTCCTCCTCCAGCGCCTTGACCCGCGCCTCGAGGTCGGAGTCTGCCGACGCCGCCGGCTGCCACGCTGCCGCGACGGCTGCCGCTTCCACCGGCCCGCTCAGCAAATGAGCGTAGCGCTCCTCGCGCTGGCCGGGCGCGCGTTCGAGCAGTTGGATCAGCGGCGGCCTCCGCCCGATCATCAGGTCGAGATTGTCGCGCAGCTCCTCGATCGAGGCGAAACGCGCCATCCGCTCGGAGCGGGCCAGCAGCTCATGCGCCGTCTGCGCGCCGCGCAGCAGCAAGAGGCCGATCACCGCGATCTGCGGCGTGGTCAGCGAAAAGCGCTGCGCCATCAGATGCTCGTAGCGCTCGACACGCGAGGCGAAGGCCTGGCGCACAAGGCCCTTCTGCTCGAGCGTGCTCAGCGCCCGCCGGATCTCGGTCAGCTCCAGCGCCATGACAGGCTCGCGCGCCGTCTTCTGGTTGGCGGCGGCGTGCGCGCCGTTGAGCGTCAGCGGATAGACGTCCGGCGTCAGCTCCTTCTTCTCGATCAGCGAGCCCAGCACGCGCGCTTCGACGGCGGAAAGGACGGGGAGATCGGTCATTGGCTGCAATCCTTTCTAGCGCTGGCGGGACAGCGCCCCCCTCTGTCCTGCCGGACATTTCCCCCCACAAGGAGGGTTTTGCATGGGAGCCGATATTTAGCGCACGAGGCAGATGGGCGTTTTTTGAAAGGCGCTCTGGCCGCTTTGGCGGGTTGTTTTGCCTCGCTCTTGAGGCCTCAGGCCGCCTTGG
>NZ_RZRX01000593.1:0-918 GCF_003997405.1 Mesorhizobium sp. M2A.F.Ca.ET.042.01.1.1 | reverse complement strand
CTGGATCACCTGCCGCCCGAGGTGCGCTGGCGTGAATGGATGAACCGCGTCGAGGCGACCATTTTTGCTGCCGGCGAACCCGTCGGCCGCGAGACGCTGGCGCGAATCGTCGGCAAGAGCTGCAGCATCGATCTGCTTATCGACGACATCCGCGAGGAGTTGCGCGGCCGACCCTATGACCTGATCGCCGTCGCCGGCGGCTGGAAGCATCTGACGCGGCCGGCCTATGCCGATGCCATCCGCACCGCGGTCGGCGGAAGCGAGCACGCGGTCGACCTCACGCAGTCCGAAGTCTTGGTGCTCATGTGCATAGCCTACTTCCAGCCGATCACCCGTGCCGAACTGTCGTCCTTCTTCGGCAAGGAGATCAGCCGCGATCTGATCGGCAACCTGCGCGGTGCCGGCCTGATCGCCTCCGGCCCCCGCAGCCCGACGCCCGGCGCGCCCTACACCTATGTCACGACCAAAGAATTCCTGCTCGAGTTCGGTCTCGATACACTGCGGGACCTTCCCGACTTCGAGACGCTTGAGGACGCCGGGTTGCTTTCAAAGGAGAAGCTGCTTGCGGGCGGCATCATGCCGGCGTTTTCAGACTCCGGCATGAGCGATACTGACGTGGCCATCGACGAATAGCGGGCCGGTGCGAGGGTCGCTAACCATCACCCCATCTTCTCGAGCGACGCGACCGCGAGATCGATTTTTCCCATGAGGTCTCTCATAGGCGCACAATCAGGATAGTGCTGTGCCAGCATGGACTGTGCGAGGCGCAGGTTTTTAACGTGCTGTTCGCCAGTTTCTGGCTTTCCGCCGGTGGAACTCTCTCCGTAGTAGAGGTCGAAAAATACCGCATCGGACATGGCCTGCCGATCGTGTTCGCATTGAACCCAGTCATCAAGCTCGCTTCGGACGGCATCAATG
>NZ_RZRX01000592.1:0-929 GCF_003997405.1 Mesorhizobium sp. M2A.F.Ca.ET.042.01.1.1 | reverse complement strand
CTGCCGGGCAATCTCGAATCCGCCCTGGCTGTCGCCTCGGCCGAGCATCCGGCCATCCTTGCCACGCAGCATCTCGTCGATGCGGCGGCGTTTTCGGTGAAGTCGTCGGAAGGTGCGCTGCTGCCCCAGCTTTCGGCCTCCGCCGGCATCTCGGACAATTACAGCCACACCTCTCCCGGTTCCTCCAGCAGTCCCAACGGTAGCTCGACGTCCGCCAATATCGGCGCCACTCTGACCATTCCGATCTATTCGGGCGGCAGGACCTCGGCGATTGTGCGGCAGAACAAGGAATCGCTCAGCGAGGCGCGCATCCAGGTCGATGTCAGCCGCGACCAGGTGCGCCAGGCCGTGGTCTCGGCCTGGACGCAATATGTCGCAGCGCGCGAAAGCGTAGATGCCAACAGGCAGGTCATCGACGCCGCGCAGCTGGCGCTGAACGGCGTCATCGAGGAGCGCAATGTCGGCCAGCGCACGACGCTCGACGTGTTGAACGCGCAGAACGCCGTCATCACCGCCAAGATCAACCAGGCAAGCTCCGAGCGCGACGTGGTGGTGGCGAGCTACGCCATCCTGTCGGCGATGGGGCGGCTGTCGGTCGATCGCCTGGGCCTGGCGGTCACCAAATACAGGCCGGAAGAGCATTACAACGCCGTCAAGGACAAGTGGATCGGATTGCGCACCCCCGACGGGCGCTGATTTCCGATCCAGCGTCGATAAACGCCGCGCGTCCCATGGATGCGCGGCGTTTGTCTTTTCAGGATGACTGACCGGGCTGCGCATCGCCTGAAGCGCGTATGCGCTTTAGAGCGGGATGAAGTCATTTCCGGTCGTATCCTGCATTGGCGAAGTAGTTTGAGCACTCGGCGGGTGTCGTGCGGTTGAGGATCTCGCCGATCGCCTGACAGACGGTTTCGGCCGTCCGTTTGGCC
>NZ_RZRX01000591.1:0-943 GCF_003997405.1 Mesorhizobium sp. M2A.F.Ca.ET.042.01.1.1 | reverse complement strand
GCGCAGGACGCCGTCGGAGCCCAGGGCCAGGTCGCCATTGGCGCAGGCGGCAAAGCGCTCGGCGCGCGCATCGAACTCGGCCGCGAGCGCCTTCTGGGCCGCGATCCGCACCGCCTTGGCGTCCTCGCCGCCGGCGCTTTGGTCGGCGGTGAAGCGGAACCCCTGCAACTCGCCGACATGATGACCTTCGACGAGGACGGTTCCGGTTGGGCTGATTTCGGCTTCAGGCATGGTATTTTCTCTAAGGCGCCGCATGAGGACGGAAGTCCTGCGGTCTACGAAGCGTTTCGTCAACCGCTCATGCAACGCATCCGACAATCTGTCTTCGATTTCGCGCGTCTTTTCCTGCCAGTGTAGCTGATCGGCCAGCCATCCGGGGCGGTTGGAGACGAAAGTCCAGGTGCGGATCTGCGCGATCCGGTGCGAGAGCGTGTCGATGTCGCCTTCCGTCGTGTCGGCGCGCCGCACCTGGTCGGCCATGTAATTCTCATCGACATGGCCGCGGCGCGCAAGGTCCATATAGATGGAGGCGATAAGATCGGCGTGCTGGGCCGGCGCGATCTTGCGGTAGTCGGGGAGCGCGCAGGCTTCCCAGAGCAGCGCGACACGCTCCTTGCCGGTGGCCAAGGCGCGGATGTCGCCGTCCTTCGACAGATGCTCCAGCGCCTGCGCGTCGACAGCCGGCAGCGCGCGGGTCAGCCCCTCGACCGGCGCGTTGGTCTCGGTCGAGCGCTTGAGAGCGTCGAGGCTGGAAAAATCGAAATCGGCGGTCCGCCATTGCAGCACCTTCACCGGGTCGAAGTCGTGCGCCTCGATCTTGGCGACCAGATCCTCGTCGAACGGGTCGACCTGGCCGGTGACGCCGAACGTGCCGTCGCGCAGGTGCCGGCCGGCGCGGCCGGCGATCTGGCCGAGCTCGGCCGCGCTCAGGTCGCGGTATTGG
>NZ_RZRX01000590.1:0-946 GCF_003997405.1 Mesorhizobium sp. M2A.F.Ca.ET.042.01.1.1 | reverse complement strand
CCGCTGGATTGTGCGCTGCATGACGGCTGCCGGCGTGCCCGATCTGTCGGCCATCGACGTGTTGGTGCTTCACAACATCGCCCACCGCGCCAAGCCGAAGACGCTCGCGGACCTCTGTCTCGTCCTCAACGTCGAGGACACCCACGTCGTCGCCTACGCGCTGAAGAAGCTTGAGCGATTGAAACTTGTGAAGTCCGGCCGGCGCGGAAAGGAAAAGTTGGCGATGATCACTCCAGAGGGCGAGGCAGCCTGCCGTCGCTACGCCGCGATCCGCGAAGAGCTGCTCGTTAAATCGGTGCTGGCAACGGAAGTATCGAGCGAGGTGCTGTCTTCGGTGGCGTTTCGCATGCGCGCGCTTTCTGGTCATTATGACCAGGCATCACGCAGCGCCGCCTCCATCTGATTGCTGACGCCGGGGCTGGATACCGCCAATGTCGCCGTTAACCGGCGCTGCTGCTGTGTCGGGAATGCGGTGCGTGCTGGAGGCCGGCGCTAATTTTGCCGACGGCGTGATCGCGTCGATGATGGTTCGCGCGCGGGGGAAGACATTCGTCTCTCTGCAAGCGGCAAGTAGAAATTTTCAGCTTGATTATTAGCAAATGGGATCTGGGTAAATGAGCAGGGTAGTGCGCGCGGACGCGGCTTCAATTTCGTCGGCGACGTTCGCTCCGCTTGAGAACGCAACGTTCCGTGCGGTCTGGCTCGCCGCGCAGGTGTCGAGCCTGGGCTGGCTGTTTCAGACCGTCGCGGTCAGCTGGCTCAGGGCTACCATCTCAAGCTCGGACGTGATGGTCGCCCTGGTGCAGGCCTCCACAACGCTGCCCGTCTTCCTGTTGTCGATCTTTGCCGGCGCCATTGCCGACAATTTCAGCCGCCGCCATGTCATGGCGGTCGGCTGGTGCGTGATAGCATTGTCGTCGATCATGCTGACCGCGCCATGCTGGGG